>JACQFF010000295.1 GCA_016200205.1 Planctomycetia bacterium | reverse complement strand
TTTCGGCCGCCAGCGTGCAAGCGTTCGACGAAACGCACTACGGACACGATGCTCGCTGGCGTGCTAGTCTGCGTCCTTGGCACGGCCGTAATTACAACGCGCAGTATGGAACGCCTCTGGCATTGGTCGTGCCGCCCACGGCCGAACTGCAGACCGACTATACCTGGGGCGTGACCAGCTCGCGCGTTAGCCGCATCAATCACCAATTCCAACGTCCCTGGCCAAACGGCTATTGGGCCCCCCACGGGTTCCGGCCGACGCCGCCGTGGCCCAGCGACACGCGCCAATTCGGCACCTATTACGTACGCGGTCCGTGGTAGATTGCACGTAAGGAAACTCGAATCATCCCCCGCCCGGTGCGGCCTCCCGTGAAAGCGGGAGCCGCTCATTTTTGTTTCCTGCCGAGATCCGCCGACCCGCGGTCGCACTCGGCCAACAACTGTTGAAACCGGGCCTTCATCTGGGCGCCGCCGAGGTCGGGATGCGCGCTTTCGACCTGCTTGACCGCCCACCGGGCTTGCGCCGGGTGATCGAGGTTCAGGTACGTCCGCGCCAGCCCGTAATGGGCTCGAAACCAGCGCGGCGATCCCGGCCGACTCTTGAGGGCGACGTCTCGCCATTTGGCCAACGCCAGCTTGAGTGTTGCCGATTCCTCGCTGGCCGTCAGCAGCGAGGCGAGATCCTCTTGCGTCTGGCCGTCGCGCGGATTCTGTTTGGCCAGGCCCTCTAAAATCTCGATCGCTTCGGCGCTGCGGCCGACTTCCGCGAGCATCGTGGCTTTCAGCCGCGTGACTCGCTGCAAAGCGATCGGATCGAGTTCGTCGCGCCGGGCCAGCAGGTCGCCAATGGCTATGAGTTGCAGGGCGGCCAACGGCCGTCTGCGATGGGCCGCTGCGCGATCGATCAGTTCCGCCAGGGTATCGATCATTGCCAACGAACGCTCGATCGGTCCGACGGGAATTTCCTTGAGCAGTTCTTCAGCCTGTCGGATTCGTCCTTGCGCCGCCACGGCGGGAACCAACAAGCTCCGCGCGATTGCTTGCCAATCGGGCGGCGCGCCGGCATTGGCAAGCGCGGCGTTCAAGATCTGTTCGGCGCGCGCCGCGCCGTCAGGAGTTTCCTTGAGCCAAAGACTCGCCGCGGCCAATGCCGCTGCGCGCGTCGCGGGGGTCGCTCCTTGCGGCCCTCGGACCGGAGCCGTGATTTGTTCGAAATACCGCGCCGCTTCTTTCGCCAGTTGCACGTTCGCGTTGTCGTTGCGTCGCAATTCGGAAAGATAAGTGGCGTAGCAGCGGCCCGCGGCTTCCACGGCGGCTGCATGTTGCGGATGGTCGACTCGCACGTTGCGCAGACACTTGATCGCCTCCTGAGGGGCATGCTGATGCTCTTTCAGACGGCCCAGCCACCACCAGGCTTGCGAAGCGGTCGCGTCTTTGGGCCAGGTGGCCACCTGCTCGCGCAAGAGCTGTTCGTATTCCTCGAGCGGGGGCGGCTGTTGCTGTCCAGAGAGTTGCGCGGCGCAATGGACGGCCAGCAGATGCGCCTCGCCGGCATTGGGGTGCTCCGGCGCCGAGACGGCCAGCGCGCGGTACCGGTCGATCGCCGCTCGGTAATGTTCACGCTCTTTTTCGATCGTGGCGGCGGTGTAAGCGATCTCGAAGGCCCGGATCTTGTCGTGCTTTTCGCCGGCGCGCTGCGCCGCCCGATCGTACGTCGCGAGCGACTCGTCGATTCGCCCGCTGCGATAATAGCTCTCGGCGGCGCGGACCAGGCCTTCGACGCTTTCGGACCCGGTCGATTTCGCCATCGAGCGGGCCAGCAGGGTTTCGGCCTTGCGCATCCAGAAGGGCCCGTGCGCAATTTCGATCGCGCGGACTTGCTGGATGGCCGTTTTTTCCCATTCGGCCGCTTCCGTGGCGTCGCGTTGCTGCTGCGCGCGCTCGCGAGCCGCGAGATAGGCCTCCAACTGCGCGTAGTTGGCATCGGCCCAAGCAGCCCGCGTGATCGCGCCCCCCCGGCCGGCATCGGACAGCGCCTCGTCGATCTGGTGGCGCGCGAGCGCCAAGCGGATCCGCTCGGCTCTCATTCGCTCCGCGCCTTCCGGCCCAACGGCTGACTTTTCCAGTTGCGCCAGTTTCTTTTCGACGGCGCCGTAATCTTCCAGCAATCGCAAGCAGGTGATTTCATCCAGACGGCTGGACCAGGCCAACGTCGTTTGCGGATCGTGTTGCACAAGCTCTGAGAGCAACTCCATCGCCTGCGTCAGGGCGTTGACGCGATCGGCGCTCGACGGCGGATAACAGAGGCCCAAGTTGCGCAAGCCGCGGGCCAATTGAGACCGCGCGTGAAGTTGCAGCGACGACAGCTCGGCAGGGGTGAGCTCTCGCCGACTGTCGGACCGGGCCAGCCCCTCACGCCGCTGAAGTTCAGCCGCGATCTCGCTGTCCAATTTGCGGAGTCGAGCGATAGCGCCGCGCAGCGAGTCGCGCGCCTCGTCGAGCGCGCGCGGCGCGCCGACCAGGTCGGCTTCCTCGCGCTCGAGCTCCCCTTGGGCCAGCTCGGCCAGAATGCCTTGCACCCGCACCAGCAGTATCCGCGGATGGTTCGGATTGCGGGCCGCAAACTCGTCGACCGCTTGGCGGGCTTTCTGCCACAGCGGCGGCTGCGCCACGGGCGCCGACGAGGCCGCATGCTCAGCGAAGGTGCGCGAAAGTTCGATTGTAAGCTCCGCGCGGCGGACGTCGGGCAACCCCGAATCGGCGAGCCGCTCGGAGCAGTATTTCTCGGCTAACTCAAACTGTCGCCGCTCGCGCAGACCCTGCACATGACGCTCATCCTCCGAGGCCGCGAAACCGTTGGGCGCAAATCCCCCGAAGCACAACAAGCAAAGCGCCACGCGGGCCCATGAGCAAAATCGCCACCCGAGGGACATGCTCATCGACATGCCTGGGCCCTTTCCATGTGGCATTACGATTAAATTGACACCGTGGTTGTGAAATACCACGCTAGCGGCGCGCCGCGGGCAATTTCGAGATGTCAACGTACACGTGCTTGCCGCCGTTTTGCCGTGCCAGCTTGTCCAGAAAATTATCCGACTCGATTTGCACGCCATAGCCGAACTCGATGGTATTGATCTGCGTGCCTTTGTTCATCTCGGCGATGCGCGCCAACTGCTTGGCCGTCATTCGCGGCTCGTCGGCGTCGGTGAGAAAGAAAATCACGTCGGGCGCCAGCCGCACGGCCATCTCCAGGGCCTCGTCGTGCCGAGTCGCGCCATCGGCCGTGATGCTGCCGACAAACTTTTGCGCCAGATACTTGTTCTGCTCGGTGCCGAACACAAGCCGGCCCAGCACTCCACTCGGATTGAAGACTCTCGGGTGTTCGTTGTAGAAGATGATCTGGAACTGGTGCGTCTGGCCCAGGTGTTCCAGGCTGCTGATCAACTCCGCCTTGGCGGCGTTCAATGGCGCCCCACCGTGGCCGTCCATGCTGCCGGAGCGATCGAACACGTACACGAATTTGTGCCCTTCGCCGCTGACACCGAAGACGCCGGTGCGCGCGTAACCTCCGCGCAAGCGATTCGAGCCTCGCGGGTGCGTGGTCAGTCCTTGCGCCGTGCCAACGCCGCCGCCTTCGAGTCCGCCGGAACCCAAACCGGTCGCGGCTGTGGGCAATACGCCGGCCAAATTGACGGCCGGCTTTTCATTGAGCAGTGCAGTCAGCGCGGCGCTACCGCGGGCCCCACCCCCCTCGTGCGTTTTGCCGATCTCTTGCGCAAACGGTGCCGGCTCGTCGTCGTAAAACTGGCTGCCGCCAGCATCTCGCGTGGGATCGGCACCGTCCATTCCGTCTTGGTCGCGCGAACTGATAAACACGGCCTCCAAGCCCGTGCCCGCATTTGTTCCGGGCTGGACGATCTCCTCTCGCGTGAACTGGTAAGTCGCAATCAGCACCAGGAAAAGCAGCATATGCGCGGTGGAGGAACACAACCAAGGCAGCGCCCAGAGTGCCAACGCCCGAGGGATGCTCATGCTGGGGTGGGCGGATGAACTGGACATCGGAAGCGCGCTCACGAAAAGAGGCCCCAGGGCTTGCCCCACAAAAAATTGAGAACGAGCCCGAGAATTCTAGGGCCGTATCGAAAGGGAGTCAACGCGGATGCGCGTCGGGTAGTGGCACGTTTTGAAGCAGTGTCATGGAAAAACGATTAGTCGCCAGCCGGCGGCTCCTCCATGGCGGCCGGAAGAGCTACGGAGGGCGTCGGCGCGGGCGGTATTATCTGTTGAAAGTGTACGGAGCCGGATAATAGCTGTCCCAAGATTGTAGCCGCGAGCAGGCCCGCCAAGCCCAACCAAAATCGACGCTCTGCCGAACGTGAATCATGTTGATGTCGCGCTTCAACCTTCGCGGCTTCGGCGGCCCTGTTGTTGCGATCCTGCTCTCTCCAATCGCGCTCTGCGGCCGACTGCTGCTCGCGTGACGCCCGCTCAGCTTCAAGCATTCGCCGGTTGTATTCGCGCTGTTCCTGTAGTTGTCGCATCTCGAAATGATCCTTGGGGCTGAATCCGTTTCGCCACTGCGTAAAATGATTGCAATTGCGAAATCCTTGAATCACATTCAGCCGTATCTCGCGAGTAGCGTTTGCCCCAATTGAATTGCGAAAGTTTACGGCGCGCGGCGCAAATCGGATATTCTTCGTATACCTTTCGATTGCCGCGATTCGGTATTTTCCCCGTTTGCCTTGTGATTTCTTCAGTTTCTGCTAACTCCCGCGAATCTGCATTTCATAATGCCAAAAATCCGCATTCCGCGCACTTCACATCATCGGGCATGGCGTGGGCGCGGTTGACGGCAAGGGCCGAGAGGTGTACCATGCTGATAACAAACCGGCGTGGGCCTCACGGCTCACCTAAAGCCGCCAGTTGACCGCTGGCGGTTTTTTTGTTTTGGCAAGTCACGGCTTCAAATAAATCCTCAAAACTCCGCAGTCGATCTGTCACCACGGCCAGCATCGCAGCTGGTCACCCTCCCTTTTCCCTCCGCGAACGGCTGGGTTTTGCCGGTTGTCGCATGCTCGTGCGAGTCGACCGGCACACCACAGATCGTCGCGGCCAAAGCACGCGCGAAACGCGTTACTTCGTCACCAGCCTCGACCCGCAAACCGTCACGCCGCAACAGCTCCTCAAATACGTGCGAGGCCATTGGCAAATAGAAAACAGCTTGCACTTCGTCAAAGATCGATGGTGGGACGAGGACCGACACTGGAATCGACGACCTGGACTGGCCGAACGCCTGGCGAGCTTGGCCAACGTTGGCCTTGCTCCGCCTGAATGGAAAATCCCACAGTCCCCTGCGAGCCCAAGCCGACGAGCTAGCCTGGAATCCCCCCCACGCCCTCAAACTCGTCGGAGCCTTGAATTAACGACTTTGCAATCGTCCTGGTCGGGTACCCGCAGCCCGCTTGCATTCTCCGC
>JACQFF010000294.1 GCA_016200205.1 Planctomycetia bacterium | reverse complement strand
CAGGCCGAATGAAACCCCCAGCGTGCACAGGACGGCCATTTGAACCGAGAGGGCACGCGCGAAACAGTTTTGTGCGGTCCCCTCTCCCTTGGGGAGAGGGTTAGGGTGAGGGGTTTGCGGCTCTTCGCCCTCACCCCGGCCCTCTCCCAGCGGGAGAGGGAGCGTACGCCGCAGCGTGATCCAGGCGATTGCCGGCGTGACGGCTGGGAACAAGCCGACGGGCCCTTTCGACAACACGGCGGCCGCAATGGCAAGGCCCGAGAGGATCGACCAGAAAGCGGCCCCGCCGCGGCGGCCATCAAACGCGCGAAGCGTGGCGTAGACCGAAAGCGCCGTGAACACGCCCATGGTGTTTTCCAGCATGTTGTGGCGATAGCACCACATTCCAAACGGTGCCCAAAGGCCAACCGCTACCCAGCAGCAGGCCGAGGCGCGAGGTCGATCGCGCAACAACCATCGCCAGATTGCCAGGAGCAACGAACCGGTGATCAACAGGGTGGTCAGGCCGTAGAGGCGTTCGACCCAAAAATGATCGCCGAGAGTCCGGAAGTACGCCGCCTGGAGCCAAAACCCCAGCGGCGGATGTTCGCGAATGTGTCGCAGGAAAGTCGAGGTGACGATCGGGTGCCAGGCGTCGCCGACGCCCGCGGCCAGATTGCGTGCGATTGTGCCGTAGACGACTCCGTCCCAAAACATCCCCCGGCGAAATAGCCAGGGCACGAAGAGCACGAACAACAAGGCGCCGATCAACGTCCAGGCGGTGCCGTGGAAACTACGCAGTCGAGGCTGTGCACAAGAGGTCATCACCTATTCACCGCGCGAATGCCGTTTTGCTACCAATGCCGCACATCGAGGGGGCGGCATATTGGCAAAATCAGCGGTGGCGATCAAGAGGGGATTTTGGGCAAGCCGAGCAGCGGAGCTGCGAGGGCCGCGGCCGATTGCCACGCCCAGACTGCCATGTGTTTTCGCCAAACGACATCACCGCTGGCAACGGCCAGTGGCAGGCGCACCCGAAGATCAGCCGTCGGTCCGCGGCCGCTTTTGCTCCATCTCGGAGATTTTTTCCACGCGGCGGGCGTGGCGGCCGCCTTCAAAATCGGTCTTGAGCCAGATCTCGACCATGCGGTCGATCAACTTCTCGCCGAGCATGTCGGCCGACAGGCAGAGCACGTTCAGGTCATTGTGCCGGCGGCTCATTTCGGCGGTCAGATCGTCGTGACAAGGAGCAGCCCGCACGCCGGGAAATTTGTTGGCGGCGATGCACATCCCGATGCCTGTGCCGCAGATCAAAATCCCCCGGTCGACCGACCGCTGGCTGACTTGCCTGGCGACGATCGAAGCGATGTCCGGATAATCGACGCTTTCATTCGAGTGCGGACCGGCATCGACGACTTCCTGATTGAGGCGCTTGAGGAGTTCGATGACTTTGATCTTGACGGCAAAGCCTCGATGGTCACTGCCGATGGCGATACGCATAGCTTGGTTCTCCCCAGCCTAACTTGCTTGCCTGGACCAGATATTATAAATCAAGTTCAGTCACACGTTGGGCCAACTCGGTTCTGATTTGTTCGGCGCACTTCTGATAATACTCGACCGGGCCGCCAATCGGGTCGGCGATATCCGTTTGGTCGCGACCCAACACCATTGTACGCGACGAAGCTTCGGGCCATTGGGCCACAATGGCCTGGCGGTGCGAGCGAGTCATAGTCCAAATGATATCAGCATGCCGAACCAATTGAGTAGTCAGCGGCTGCGATTCGTGATCGGACAATTGCAGGCCCATTTTAGCAAGCACGCTCACCGCCTCCGGACTCGGCCGGGCTCCCATCATGGCCGAAATGCCAGCCGACATCACCATCACGCCATGATCGCTCAGTTCGCTCGTCGGGCATCCCAACCGCTCGGCAATCATCTGGCGGCACATCGCCTCGGCCATAGGGCTGCGACAGGTATTGCCCGTGCAAACCAGCAAGATCATCAGACTCGATAGCCGCTTGAGCGTTTGCTCGGAAACGACGCCGGGCCGCAGGATTTCGAAACCCCGCCGGCCGACTTTGACCACGGTCGAGGGCTGGCCCAAGCGGCTTTGTCCGTCGTTGAGCACTAATTCTACCCGGTCGCCCAAAGCCTCGAGCACCCCTTCGGCCGTCACCGGATCGGCGGCGCCTTGCGGATTGGCGCTGGTCAGCACGACCGGCCCCACGAGCATCCGCAAGATATCGAGCACCATCTGATGGGCCGGCACCCGCAGCCCGATCGTGCCCTGGGGAGAAATCGCCTGCTGGACCGATAAAGGCAGCTGATGAATCAGGCTCTCGGGGTTTTCGTCCTCGGTGACCAAAGTCACGGGGCCAGGCCAGCAGCGGCGGGCGAGGCGGCGCCCCAGCGGGCTTAAATTGGGGACATAATCGAGCACGTCGTCAGCGCTTTTGATCGCCAGGGTCAAGGCTTTGCCGGAGGATCGCTGCTTGATTTCCAACAGCCGCGCAATGGCCCGTTCATCCAGCGCGCTGGCCGCCAGGCCGTACACGGTTTCGGTGGGCAGGGCCACCAGTTTTCCCTCGGCCAGGGCCTGCACAGCCCGATGCACCACATCGCGCGAATCTTCGGCGCTGCGGATATCGATCACAACCGGGGGCATGAGGAGATGATTCCCAGCCGCAGCGAACGGCTAGCTTCCGTGAAAAGGATTTTGCATGCGCAACGTAAAGCCCCAGAGAGCCCATCCTCGGCCGCTCAGCATGTTCCGGTAGCTGAACGTAATACATTACTATAGAGATCGTTACGCACGCTGACAAGGGTTTCGCGATGCCCCCGCGCGGTCGCCGGCACTGGACTCCGCGGTGCGGCGGCGCTTCGTTTGACGCACCCTGCATTTTACGTCACGCGTCATCCGGTCTGAGCCCATCCGGCTAGGACAAATCGCTACGATGAAGGAGCCCGCAAATCAAACCGCTGCGATTGTGATTCGAGTTGCTTGCTAATCGTAGAGTGGGCCACGATAACGGTGGATAGGGAACACACGCGGCGCGTGGCCGCGTTCGGCTTGCCGAGCGCGGGCCCTGCAACAGGCGGCGCACGCTTTTCGGGGAGGCTACTGGTTAGTGCACCGAGAGCTCATCCACCGCAGATCCTTCTTGGCGCTGCTCTCGGCCGCCCCGTCCCTCCTGTGCCTGGCGGGCTGCGACGAGAAATCATTCTCGACCGGCCGCCTGGTCTCCGTTTGGGGACGACGCGGCATTTCCGATGGCCGCCTGCAAAAGCCTAGGGCGATGGCCATCGACGCCCACGATCTCGTTTACATTGTCGACATGACAGCCCGGATTCAGGTCTTCACCACCGATGGGCAGTTCGTCCGCGGCTGGCAAACTCCGGTCCACGACAACGGGCGTCCCACCGGAATCAGTATCGACCGCCGGGGCAATGTGATGGTGGCCGATACTCATTATTTTCGCCTGCTAATCTACTCGCCTGACGGCAAACTCTTGGAAACGCTGGGCGGCACCCAGGGCCATGGCCCTGGAGAGTTTGGATTCCTGACCGACGCGATCGAGGATTCGCAGGGCAATCTGTATATTTCCGAGTACGGCGAGTTCGATCGCATTCAAAAATTCTCGCCCGATCGAAAGTTTCTCTTGGAATGGGGAGGCCACGGTTCAGAACCGGGACGGTTCGCCCGGCCCCAGAGCATGGCCATCGACAATCGAGACCAACTTTGGGTCGCCGACGCATGCAATCATCGCCTTCAGACCTTCAATACCGAGGGCCGGCTGTTGAAGTTGTGGGGAGCGCAAGGCAGCCGACCGGGGCAGCTCTCATATCCTTACGGAATCGCTTTGGACGGCCAGGGCCAGGTGTACGTCAGCGAGTACGGCAACCATCGCGTGCAAAAATTCACGCCAGAGGGCCGCACCCTTGGATGCTGGGGCACCGATGGCCGCGCGCCGGGCGAGCTGTACAACCCGTGGGCCCTGGCACGCGACAGTCGCGGCTTGATTTATGTCCTCGACACGAATAACCACCGCGTTCAATGCATCCAGATGTAGGAGCACGTTGCCTCTCCACTCGTGGGAGAGGGAGCATCAAGAAACTTCGTGATGTTTGAAATAGCCTTCGACAGCCCCTGGTATCTCGCGCTGTTGACCATCCTGCCGTTGGTCTGGTGGTTCAGTTTCTCTAGCCTCGCCGGGCTGGGGCAGGTGCGACGAGCGGTGGCGATCGGCGTGCGAAGCCTGGTTTTCGTATTGCTGGTGTTGGCACTGGCTGAAACGCAGTGGGTGCGCGTCAGCCAACGGCTGACGGTGCTCTATTTGCTCGACCAATCGCTGAGCGTTTCGCAGCAGCAATCCGATGCGATGGTCAAGTACGTCAACCGGGCGATCAGCAGGCAGCGCGATCGCGCACGGCAGGACCGCGCCGGAGTGATCGTGTTCGGCCGTGAAGCCGCCATCGAAATTCCGCCCTTGGATGAAGACCAGCAGATGCCGCGCGTGGAGACGACCGTCGATCGCGAGCATACCAATTTAGCCGGAGCCATGAAGTTGGCCCAAGCGTCCTTCCCGCACGACACGGCGAAACGGATCGTGATTATCACCGACGGCAATCAAAACGTCGGCGACGCCATCGAGCAGGCGCGCGCCCTGGCCGAGGCGGGCATCGGCATCGACGTGGTGCCCATCCGCTCGTCGGCCGAGAGTGAAGTGGCAGTGGAAAAGGTGATCATTCCCTCCGACGTCCGCCGCGGCCAGCCGTTCGATTTGCATGCCGTGCTCAGCAACTCGGCTGGCGAGGGGCAACAGCCCGCGCCGGTCGAGGGCCGGCTGCAAATCATTCGAAAAACCAGCAATCGCGAACAAACGATCAGCGACCAAGAGATCAAGCTGGAGCCGGGCAAACGCGTCTTCAAAATCCGCGAAGAAATCGAACAACCCGACTTCTATACCTACGAAGCTCGGTTCGTGCCCAGAGACGCCGGCCACGATACCTTCCAGCAAAACAACCAGGCCACCAGCTTCACGCACGTCCGTGGCAGCGGGCAGGTGCTCTTGCTTGAGGATTTCGAACACCGCGGAGATTTTGATCTGATGGTCGAGCGGCTGCGCGCGATGAATTTGGAAGTCACGGTCCGCGGCACCCGCCCCGAAGAACTGTTCACCGATTTGGCCCAATTGCAGCCTTTCGACACGGTGCTGTTGGCCAATGTGCCGCGCGAGCAGTTCAGCGACGAGCAGGTCGAAATGCTGGTCCGCAATACGCAAAGCATGGGCAGCGGGTTGGTGATGTTGGGCGGTGAAAACAGTTATGGCGCCGGAGGTTGGACCAACACGCCGCTGGAAGAAGCAATGCCGGTCGATTTTCAAATCAAGAATGCCAAGGTGGCGCCCGTCGGCGCGCTGACCATGATCATGCACGCCTCGGAACTGCCTGAAGGCAACCACTGGCAGAAGGTGATTGCCCGCGAAGCCCTCAAGGCCTTGGGCGAGCAAGATTACTGCGGCCTGATTCACTGGCAAATGCGCGAGGATTGGCTGTGGTATCCGGGCCTGTTGAAAGTCGGCGGGGGCAATCGCGATCGAATGCTCGCGCGGCTGGAACGCATGACGCCTGGCGACATGCCCGACTTCGAATCGTCAATGGTCATGGCGCGCAATGAATTCGCCAAGCTCCCCGACGCCGCGGTAAAGCACATGATCCTGATCAGCGATGGCGATCCCTCGCCGCCGAACTATGGCCCTAACGGTGCGATTGGGACATTGAAGAAAATGGGCGTGAAGATCACCACCGTCGCGATCGGCACGCACGGTCCGCCCGGCAGCACACCACTGCAAAACATTGCCGATCGAACGGGCGGCAAATACTACGTCGTGAAAGACGCCAAGACGCTGCCGCGGATTTATCAGAAAGAAGCCCGCCGCGTCGCCCGGCCGTTGGTGTTCGAGCGCCAACCCGGTTTCCAGCCGCAGATCAAATTCCCGCACGAAATGATCCAAGGCATCGACGAGCAATTGCCACCCATCACCGGGTTCGTGCTCACTAATCCGAAAAAGAATCCGCTGGTCGAGATCTCGCTCGTCTCGCCGCTGCCCACCGGAACGGATGACAATACGATTCTGGCGAGTTGGACCTATGGACTGGGGCGGACCGCGGTGTTTACGACCGACGCCGGAAAGCGTTGGGCGACGTCGTGGACCGGCTGGCAGGGTTATGACAAGCTGTTCAGCCAGGTGGTGCGCTGGTCGATGCGGCCCACCGGCGAAAGCGGCAAATTCACGGTCTCGACCGACGTCCAAGATGGCAAAGTCAAAGTGGTCGTAACCGTGTTGGATAAGAATGACGAGTTTTTGAACTTTCTGAATCTGGGCTCGACCGTGGTCGGCCCAGATATGAAGCCAATCGATTTGGAAATCAAACAAACGGCTCCTGGCCGTTATATTGGCGAATTTGACGCGAAGAAGACGGGCAGCTATTTGCTGTTGATCAGTCCAGGGCCAGGCCGGACGCCGATTCGCACCGGCGTGAGCATCCCCTATTCCGACGAATTCCGCGAGCGGCAGACAAACGAGGCCCTGCTGGCTTCGATTGCCGCGACAATCCCCCGGCAGGGAAAGGCTGGTCAAGTCATCGACGCGCCGAAGAACCTCGCGCCGGCCGAACGATTGACCAAATTGCTGGAAACCAATACCTTTCGCCACGACCTCCAGCGTGCGACCAGCAGCCAGGCCGTCTGGCATCTGCTGGCGTTGTCGGCGAGTTGCCTGTTTTTTTTCGACGTGTTTGTGCGGCGCGTGACGGTCAGCTTCGATTGGCTGCCGCTGCTGGCCGCGAGAATTGGCGATCGCGTGTTAGGACGCGAAGGCCGGCCCGACGTGGTGGCCACGATGGAACGCCTGAGATCTTCGAAGGCCGCGGTAAGCGACCAGTTGGAACAAAAGCGGGCAGCCCTGCGGTTTGAGCCGGCGCCCGACGCGCCGGGCGACGTGACTTCGCTCAAGGAAGAACTGGCCGACTCTGTGGCTGCCGCCGCCAGAACCGCGAAAAAAACGACGTCGCTCACTTCCGAGCAAGAGCAAGAAGTCTACACGGCACGCCTACTGAAAGCGAAAAAGAAAGTGCAGGCCGAGATGAAAAAGGAGCCATCGCAACAAGAGAACGAGAATAACTAATAGGTTTTATGCGAAGACGTGAAACCACGAAGGCACGAAGAGCACCAAGAGAAAGCATTGAGACCACATCAAGCCGCGAAAGACCGTCGACGACATCCGCAAGTGGCGTTCCACGGTATTTGAGTGAGGTATTTTGGCCAGTGCGTCCTTCGTGGCTTCGTGGTGAAATATCCAGCCTCACCGAAAACAGACGCTCAAAACTGTCGCAACCAGGAACCCTTCCATGAGCATGGCCGAAAGTATGCAAAAGCGGGCCGAGCTGTTCGTCTCGCGCTATGGCGCGGTGCGCGAAGAATTGAGCCGCGTGATCGTCGGGCATCATGATATCATTCACGGCATTTTGACCTGCCTGTTTGTCGGCGGCCACTGCTTGCTCGAGGGCGTTCCCGGTCTGGGCAAGACGCTCCTGGTGCGTACGCTGGCCAAAGCCCTGAACCTGGATTTTTCGCGGATCCAGTTCACTCCCGACTTGATGCCGGCTGACATTCTGGGCACGAACATGGTGATGGAATCGCCGGACGGCAAGCGGTTTTTCGAATTTCAGCGCGGGCCGATTTTCACGCAGATCTGCCTGGCCGACGAAATCAATCGAGCCACGCCCAAAACGCAATCGGCCATGCTCGAGACCATGCAAGAAGGCTCGGTGAGCATCGGCGGCAAGGTGTATCAGCTCAAACCGCCGTTTTTCGTAATGGCCACGCAAAACCCGATCGAGCAAGAAGGAACGTACCCGCTGCCGGAAGCGCAGCTAGACCGGTTCTTCTTCAAGCTGATCGTCGGCTACTCGAACCGGGAGGAATTGGGCACGATCGTCGAGCGGACCACGCGCGGCGAAAGAATTGACGCGAAAAAAGTCATGGACGGGGCCGAGATTATAAAGTGGCAGCAATTGGTGCGCGAAGTGATTTTGGCGCCGCACGTGCAAGACTACATCGTGCGGCTCGTGTTGGCCACGCATCCCGGCGGCCCGCTGGCCTTGCCGATTACGAATCAATATCTTCGCTGGGGTTCCAGCCCGCGCGGCGCGCAAACGTTGGCCTTGGCCTCGAAAGTGCGCGCCCTGCTCGAGGGCCGCTACAACGTCAGCTTCGAGGACGTGCGGCGCGTCTATCTGCCGGCCTTGCGGCATCGAGTGATCGTTAATTTCGAAGCCCAAGCCGAGGAAATCAGCACCGAACAGGTGCTGCTGGAGGTTTTGGAAAAATTGCCGGAAAAAGCCACCGTGTAGCATTTCTCTTTTGGAGCTGCCGCTTTCGATGTCGACTTCATCCAACGCATTGCTGAGCCCCGAGCTGCTGGCGCAACTGGAGCGATTGGAGTTGGTCAGCCGCAAGATTTTCCGCGGGCGATTGAAGGGCGAGCGGCGCAGCACGCGCAAGGGTCAAAGCGTGGAGTTTGCCGATTTTCGCAACTACGTCCCCGGCGACGACCTGCGATTTATCGACTGGAATACTTACGCGCGGCTCGATCGGCTGTTTCTCAAGATGTTCTTCGAGGAAGAAGACCTGCATTTTTACGCGCTGATCGATGCCAGCCCATCGATGGATTTCGGCACGCCGACCAAATTGCACTACGCCAAACAGCTCGCCGCCGCGCTTGGTTTCATCGGCCTGGTGCGGTCTGACCGCGTGCGTTTCGAGACGCTCGGTCAGCCGGCCAGCCGCCCGGCACCGGTCTTTCGCGGCCGCAAGAGTCTGTACCGGATGCTCTCGCACCTCGACTCGATCGCGCCCGACGAAGCAAGCGACTTGACGCAAGGGGTGAAAAATTTCTGCATCCGCAATTCGGGCAAGGGTATCGTCATTTTGATCAGCGACCTGATGGATAAACAGGGCTACGCGGCGGCATTGAAGTATCTGCTGTCGCGGCAAATGGACGTGTACGTGATCCAGATCCTGTCGTCCGAGGAGCTGGATCCCGATATCAAGGGGGATCTGCGGCTGGTCGATTGCGAGGACGACGACATCGCGGAAATCAGCGCCAGCGCGCCGTTGCTCAAGCGCTATCAAAAAACGCTGGCGGCGTTCGTCGAGGGCGCGCGCGAATTCTGCAACCGTCGAGGCATGAACTACCTGCTGGCCAATAATCAATTGCCGGTCGACCAGCTCGTTTCGAGCTATTTGCGCAAGCGAGGGCTGGTGCGCTGATGTCCATCATCAACATGCTTTCCACGTGGCAATGGGGCGTGCTCGCCGCGATTCCACCGGCCATCGTACTGCTCTATTTCTTGAAGCTGAAGCGCCAGCCACTGCGAGTGCCCAGCACGTTTCTGTGGCACAAGTCGATCGAGGATTTGCGAGCCAACAGCCTCTGGCAGCGAATGCGCAAGAGCCTGCTCTTGTTCTTGCAATTGCTGTTGGTCGCACTTGCGATGGCGGCGCTGGTGCGGCCCGGCTGGCGCGGCGGCAAGTTGACCGGCGACCGATTTATTTTCCTGATCGATACCTCGGCCAGCATGAGCGCCACCGACGTGAAGCCGACTCGGTTGGCGGAAGCCAAAAAGCGCGTGGGCGAATTGATCGAACAAATGGCCTCGGGCGACGTGGCCATGATCGTGAGCTTCTCCGACACCGCCCGCGTGGAACAAGTTTTTACCGACAACCGCCGTGAGTTGCAGCGGGGATTGGCAGCCATTCAGCCCACGAACCGCGGCACGTTGCTGGGCGAAACGCTGCGGGTGGCCGCCGGGTTGGCCAATCCGGGCCGCGCGTTTGAGATCAGCGACACGCAGGTGGCCGAGGGCTTGCCGGCCACGCTCTATATTTTTAGCGACGGCAAATTTCCTGACGTGGACGGCTTTTCGCTGGGCAACTTGCAGCCGGTCTTCGTCCCGATTGGCCAGAACGAGGCACCGAACGTGGGCATCGTCTCCTTCAGCACGCGGCGGCGCGAGGACAAAAAAGATCAATTTCAGGCCTTTGCCCGGCTGGAGAATTTCGGTCCCGAAGCAGTGACGGCCGAAGTGGAACTGTTTCGCGATGATTCGCTGCTCGACGCCGACAAGGTCGAGCTCAAGCCGCACGGCTCCGGCGGAGTCGTGTTCGAGTTGGGCGACCCGCACGCGGGGACGCTAAAATTGCGAACTCGCTCCGGCGGAGCACTCTCGCTCGACGACGAGGCCTGGGCGACCATCGATCCGCCGATGCGCAGCCATGCGCTATTGGTCACGCCCGGCAACGATGCTTTGGAACTTGCGCTGGGCACCGAAAGCGCCCGGGAGTTGGCGGAAATAGAAATCGGCAAGCCAGACATTCTGGAAAGCAAGGAATACCAGCGGAAGTCGGCGGCCGGCTATTACGCGCTGGTGATTTACGACCAATGCCAGCCGCGGGATTTGCCCGAAGCCGACACGCTGTTCATCGGTCGCCTGCCGCCCGGCTCGTCCTGGACCGCCGGGCCCAAAACGCCGGCGCCACAGATCATTGACGTGGAATCCGCCCACCCGTTGATGCAACTGATCGAGTTGGGCAATGTGAAGTTCGCCGAGAGTCTGCCGCTCAAACCGCCAGCCGGAGCCACCGTGCTCATCGACAGCGATGCCGGAGTGCTGTTTGCAATCGCTCCCCGCGGCGGGTTCGAAGACGCCGTGTTGGGCGCCGAAATCGTCGGCACCAACGACGAGGGCGAGCGGTACGCCAATACCGATTGGCCGCTGCGGCTGAGTTTTCCGGTTTTTATGCTCAATGCGCTCGGCTATTTCGGCGGTTCGTCCACGGCCGCCGCAACAGCCAGTGTCCAACCGGGACATTCCATAACCCTGCGCAGCTCCAGCACGGCCGAGACGATCGAGGTCCGCGCGCCGAGTGGAAAATCGATCGGATTGAAGCGTGAAAAGGCCGAAACTTTCAGTTTCAGCGGCACCGAGGAGCTTGGCATTTACCAGGTCGAAGAGCCCAATCAAGAGCCCAGGCGGTTTGCCGTGAACTTGTTCGATAGCTCGGAAAGCAACATCAATCCCCGGCCGGACGGCGCCATTCGAATCGGCTACGTCAAGCTCAACGGTGAATCGGGTTGGCAGGGCGCTCGGCGCGAGCTTTGGAAGACTCTTTTGTTGGGGGCACTAGGCGTTTTGTGCCTAGAGTGGTATATCTACAACCGTCGGGTGTACGTCTGAACCAGCAGGCAGTTCGGATCCTCCGCAGGAGTCGGTATCGGCAGGAGCTCAAATGATTCGTAAGGCGTTGCTACCCCGTCCCAAGAAGAAGAAATCCGGCGCGACTCGCCGCAAAAAAATCATTCATAAGCTCGTCGAAAACGACCTGATCAACCGGGTCAGCTATGAGCAATATCGCGAAAAAGTCCGCGACGTTTACGGCGGGCCCCAAGGGGCGATCCTGGCCACGTGCAGCTTGCTTTCGCTGCACGTCCACCTGGGCGATCGACTGTTGCGCGAGCGGAGATTCGACCTGCGGGGGGCGAAGAATATTCTGGACGTCGGCAGCGGCGCCGGCCAGATCGCCAAACACCTGTTGAAATATGCCGACTCCGACGCCGGCATCACCTGCTGCGATCTCTCGCCCGAAATGCTCAGGCGGGCTCGGACGCGCCTAAAGAGCGCCGTGCCCCATCACGTCGCAGCCGATTTGTGCCGTCTGCCATTCGCCGACGAAAGCTTCGATTGCGTTACGTGCGGCTACGTGCTGGAGCATTTGCCCGATGCGCGCCCCGGCCTGGCCGAATTGTCGCGCGTGATGCAGCCCGGCGGGCGGATGTTGCTGTTGACCACCGAAGACAGCTTTTCCGGCGCCTGGACCAGCCGCTTCTGGTGCTGCCGCACCTACAATCGCCAAGAGCTGTTCCGCACCAGCCACGAGCTTGGCCTGATCTGGAAAAAAGAGCTGTGGTTCACCCGCATGCACAAGCTGCTGCGCGCCGGCGGGATTTGCGTGGAAATCGAGAAGCGTTAGGAGCGTATACGCCCTTGAAGTGAGCCGTGCTACGCGGCGAACGTAGCGCTAAAATAGCGCCCATCTCGCCGGCTGATCTTGCGTTCATCCTCCATCGATTTAAGGATTCTTGATGATGGACTTTTTCGGTGCGGATACTCTTGCGCGATTTCATACCGCGTCATCCCCTTAGTGCCGGCCCGCTCAAGCAAGGCAACGATCAATTCGCGCGTAAGACCCGGTGGAGTGCACGGCTGCCTGTCCCTTCGCTGATAGACGGTCCGTTGGCATGCTTGCTTCGCGCGTTCAACCCGCGTCGACGAGTTCGCAGTAGCCATCATCCGCCCTCCTTTTCTTAGGGGGGTTTCCCCGAAACGCTAAGGTGTCGTTTAATTGCCCGAATTGCACCGAATCTTTGTGCTCGATTCGAGCCTCAACGAATCGCTCAAGCCGGCGTTCCAGCATCGACTACAGCAATGTCGAACCATTCGACACCGGCGCCCGCAGTCTGGCAACCGCTCGCGGCTGGTCGTTGATTCCCATACCCTGCTACCTCAATCTATCGAGAACCCGCGCTCCCAACGACGCGCGACTTCGAACGCGGCGGCGTACACTTTGATCCATGCATCGAGCGGGGTGTGCCAGAGGTCGAAGAAGACGTAGGCGGCATCCTCGGCAGCGGCTCGCTGCTCGGTATGCTGGTACTGCCGCTGCACAGGGTCGTACTGCAGCTCGCCGAGCCGCTTGAGCGGGTTGTTCAATGCAAACCCAAAACCCTCCCGCTCGGCCACCACTCGCTTGGCCTCTTCGAGCGTCAACGTCGCGTCGGGCAAGTCGAGATAGAAGCCACTGGCCATGAACGCGAACTGCGGGCCTCGCCTCGTGGACCCGCCAATTCGCCGCCGGGCGAGCAGGCAACGTGTTCGAACTGGCGATGCCATCCGCGCGGTTGATGCCCCCCGGCCGTGCAATCGCAAAATACTTGTGCTCGACCTACGCTGACTTCCCGCGGCGGGAGCGGCCGTTCGGCTTGGGCTCCAGGCTTGTGACGAGCGGCAGGCCAACGCTCGTCAATCATCACCCCGTTTGATTGCTGCTTCGAGCGCATCGGCAATGCCGAGCTTTTCTGCCCGACCTTTCATGTAAGGCTCATCCAATTGGCTTTGAATGAAGGAAAAACCGAGCGTTTCAGCAGCCTGATACAAACCAGACAGTGCATCGCGTGCTAAACATGCCGTGAAGTCGACGACGAAAGTCGGACGCGGCAACGCATAGACCCGGTTTCTCAGAACGCGTCTTCAAAACGTTCCGAACGTTGGAAGTTGGGAGGGCGAAGCTCCCGCTGAGCCGATTTTGCACCGGAAGTAGAGGCTCGGCAGGAGCCTCGCCCTCCCGGTCGCGTAATTTGAAGACACGTTCTCGGGCTGGCCTTGGGGCGCGTTCGGTCGCCGTATGTGAACGTCTCAAATTCCGGATCAATGTGAATTGGCTGCGATGCCGCGGCCATTCGACGTTCGCGTGGAAAGTACTCCACGTGGGGTGTTCCATGTGTGCCAAGAGTATTCCCGTAAGTCCGTGCATCAAGTTGCTTTTTATCTGGGATGCGAATGAACTCGAATGATCCATCCTTGAAGAGTGGTCCCCGCATCCCGCCGGAACCACTGTCGATGCCGACGCGAAGGAGAACCATCTTCATATGATCTTCTCAAGGTGTTGAAGAAGTTTGGCCAACGAATCGAACTTCTGGCGGTATCAACGACGTACGCGTACACCTCGCCAGCGTACTGAACAAGTTCTTCAATGCGCGACGGCGAGACGTTCAGGCGGTCAAACAGCGGACCGGAGGTTGGAAATCGCTGAAAATTCGGCTCACTGCCGGGTCGATCGCCGCATGTGACCGGTCGGACAACACACTTGTTTGATCGCCTGACGGCGATTGGGTGATTGGGCTTACAACCCATGAAGGTCCTCCAAGGCATGCGTTAGATTGCCGGTTGAACCGAGTCCATCTATCATACTTCGTCGGTCCCGCTGAACTATTGGACTGGGTGCTCAGCCTAAATTGCGGTGGCGACCACATCCACGAAATGTTCAAAAGGTTCCCTATCGCCCTGACTTTGTCCGCCAACACGCTAGTCAGCGCCGAGAGCCGGCTTCGACCGTGAGCGTCAGGCCCATCGCTTTTGTCACCGCGAAAAGCGTCGAGAGGCGCGGGTTGCCTCGGCGCGAAAGGGCGCGATATAGGCTTTCTCGCTCGACACCCGCGGCCTTGGCGATTCTTGCGATCCCGCCGCGCGCTTCGGCAATCTGCCGCAGAGCAATCAATAGCACACATGGTTCCTCGGTGTCTTCCATGGCCACCTTTAGATACTCGGCGGCAAACGCCGGACTCTTCCGCAGCTTCTTGATCATCATTTCGTCGTGGGAGACGCTCGTCTTGTCTTTCATGGTTTGAGTGTCCTTCGCTTGTAATCGTTCCAATACTCAATGGCGCGGTTTATATCTACCCGCTGAATTCGCTTGTCGCCACCACAGAGGAAAAGGACGACGGTCCGACCGCCAAGCGCGTAGTACACGCGATAGCCCGGTCCGAAGTCGATTCGCAGCTCCTAGACGCCCTCCTGCAGCGGCTTGCAATCGCCGAAGTTTCCCGCGGCCAGCCGGGCGATCCTCGCGGCAATCCGTGCCTCCGTCTTTTCATCCTTCAGCGATGCCAGCCACTGCTCAAATACGTTCTTGCCAGACGGCGTCAGGTAATGGCGAATCTCGTGCATGACCGTAATGGTAACTTATAAATCACAGCCTGGCAATCCGGCCGCCAGCGCGCGCGATTGCGGCGGCGTCATCCCTTCTGCCCACGATGCAGCACCAGCTTCGACAGTTCTGGCGGGCAGTTGATGCGCAATGGGAAAAGGCTCGCGGTGCCGCGGCTGACGTGCAGCACTGTGGGGGGCTCGTGAAAAAAGCCGGCGGAGTATTTTGTCCCGTGCCAACTGGGGCACACCAGCGGGCCAACGAGTGGAAAGCAGATTTGCCCGCCATGCGTGTGGCCGGCCAACATCAGGTCGAACCGCTGCGCGCGAGCCCAGCGCAACTGATCGGGCGTATGGGCCAGCAGAATTTTTAGAGGCTCCAACGATGCGGCTGGGGAGTGTCCCACTTTTGCGGAGTCGTCGGAGCAAAATGGGACTGAACCCTTCTCCGGTGACGGCTGGAGACTGTAACAATTTTGCGGAGTCGTCGGAGCAAAATGGGACTGAACCCTTCTCCCGTCGGGAACCAGCGGAATTCCTCGGAACCACGGCCGCTCGTCGCCGGCGATCAGGATTTGCGAGTCGCGAAGGATTTCATGCCGGCCGCCAACATCGGTGAAGCCCGCCTCCCGCATCGCGCCCCGCAGGCGAGGAATATCTTTGGTTCGCAAATCATGGTTACCAAGAATGAAATATTTTCCCAGCGGCGCCTGCGCCGGCCCCAGCGTTTCGGGAATCCAACGGATCAATCTCGCCACGTCGCACACGTCGCCCGACAGCGCGATCAAGTCGACCTGCATGGCGTTGGTCAGCCGCACGATTTCCTCAAAATAAGACCGGTCGATGCGGCCGCTGATGTGCAAGTCCGACCAATGGCAGATCGAAAGTCCCTCAAGGCTCGGCGGCAGCCGCGGCAGGTCGACCGAAAACTCGGACACCTCCAGTTGCCACAACTGATTGCCGGGCACGTGCATCAGGAGCCGCGCGCGTGGACCACGCGCCGGGCTGAATCCAAGCTGCCGTTGGATATCGATGACGAAACGGTTCTCGAGTCGCACCGCGTCGGGAAGCCGCAGCGATTGCCGGTGGCGCACGGTCCAGAGCGGAATATGCGCCGCGCCATAGGCGGCGCAAAACACCAGATAGGCGCTCTCGGCATTGAGCTCCCACGACCCGTCTTCAAGCGGCGACAGTTCCGCCGAGACAAACCAGCGATATGCCAGCGCCAGCGGGATTCCATAGAATGCGGCGTAGAACGCCAGCGCCATTATTTTGACTACCGGCCGCGGAAATCCGAAGGCATGCCAACGGTTCACAAGTCCGACCCAAAAAGCCGCATGCCCGACGAGTGCCAGCGCGAGAAAAGTCAGGTTCAAGGCGAGCATGATTGGCAAGCGCTAGGGGGGAATTGAGCAAGTCAACGCGACGAACCAATCACGAGTGAGGGGAGCACGCAAAAAACCGCTGACCACTGACCCCCAAACGATTCGCGTCGCCGTTATTGCTGCTCGACGGGCACCGCGGTGTCGCCGGCAAGCGAAGCCTCTTGCTCGGGGCGCGGGCGCACGATCCGTTCCACGGTGTCCAGCAATTGGTCGAGGCGGAATGGCTTGCAAAGTTCTCCGTAGAGCGGCAACCGAGCCTGGCGAGCTTTGACGATCGAATGTCCCGGATCGTAGCCGAAGCCCGTCATCAGCACCAGCGGCACCGGGTCCATGATCTCCTGGAGTTTCAACAGCAGTTCGTAGCCGGTCATGTCGGGCAGTCGAATGTCGACGATAATCACATCGTAATTGCCCTCCAGCGCCAGGTTGCGGACCATGTAGATGGCCTCGCCCCCGTCGTGCGCCGTTTCGACGACGCACCCGTACCGCTCCAGCAGGTTATGAGCGGCGCTGCGCACGCTTTCGTCGGCATCGGCCACCAAAACCCGCCGCCCGCGCAACAGGGCCCGCGACTCCGACTGCTCGACCTGCGGATGGGCCTGCGTGGGCGCCATTTTTTGGCCGACTTTCTGAATCAACTGCTTGATGTCGCGGGCGTTGCGCAAAATGGCTTGCAACCTCTCGACCACTTCGGGCTCGTGGCCGATGTACCGCTCCATGATGTTCACCGCGTCGTTCAAAATGTCGTCCACCGGCAGCGCCACCGCGCTGTGGATCGCCTCGACGCTTTCTTGGGCCACGTTGGCCTTTTCCGCTCGCAGCAACTCCAGCGTATTGAGCGCGACCGCCACGTCGCGGGTGAAGATCTCGAGGAATTGCAGATCGCTTTCGCTGAAGGCCCGGGGCTCGGGACTTTCGACATTGAACGTGCCGATGACCTCGTCGTGCAAGACCAACGGCACGGTCAATGAACTCTTGGCGCCTTTACAGCCTTCCAGGTACAGCGGGTCGGCCGTGGTGTCTTCGCACAGGTAACTCTTGCCCGTGGCCGCCACGAAACCGGTGACGCCATTGTTCTGCGGCCGGGCAAATAAATCGCGGCCGGCCGCTTCGGGAATGATGCCCACGGCCAACAGCGGCTCGAGCTTGCCGGTGCGGCCGTCGAGCAGCCGAATCTCGACCACGTCGAAGTGCAGCAAGTCCTTGGTGAAGTGCAGGATGTTCTTCTTCAATAGTTCGATGCGTTCCTCGACCGACATCACCGAGAGTTCGTCGGGCATCAAGTCGGCCAGTTCCACGCCGGCCTGATGGATGGCCGCCAACTTTTGCTGCTGCAGCATTTCCGTGGTGACGTCCCGCACCGTAACAATCAGGTGTTGAGCCGCCAGGCTGTTTTCGAACACCGGAGCGGCGTGCACCTGGAAATATTTGTTGTCGCCGGCGCGCAACGTCGAGGTGCTCGCTCGGCCGCTGGCCAGCGCCGTGTGGAAGGGGCAAAAGTCGGGCCCCAGGATTTCCGGGCTGCCCAGCACGGTGTAAAAGTTGGAGCCGACGACCGTTTCGCCCTCGGTCCACTCGCGCAATCGGCCATTGCCCCAGATAATCGTGTTCTCTGAGTCGAGCACCACGATCCCGTCGGGCATGCCCTCCAAGATGCGCTCGTTTTGCAACAGTCTGCCGATTTGAAACGCGTCGGACAGATGTTCCGAGGCCACGTAAAGGCCCGCGAACGATTCGCGCGTCAGCCGGCTGAGGGCCCGCAGCGGGCTGGGCACCTCCACCACCTCGAACGAATCGCGCAATTGCTCGAGCAACTGCTGTTGCCGAGGCTGGGAATCACCGACAAACAGAAGTTTGGGTTTTGCCGACAATATCGGATACTCCAACACCAGAGGACTCTCAGATATTATAGGTCTGGCCCAAATGTGGAACAACCGCTGATAGATCGCTGAATCCTATTCGTTTGATCGGATGCCTTGGCGTTAGTTATTCACCAGTCTGCCTGGTGAGACAATTTTTCCAATTTGTCCAAAAGTGTGCCTGCCGGATCTTCCCGCCTGCCGCTACACACCGGCGCGCACAAGATAGCACCCGGCGAATACTCGCGATCCACCGCGCCCACGCCCGCTCGCATTGCTGACTCCTCAAGCGAACGCCACACGAGCGGCGCTTTCGTTGCCAGCCGCACAGCAGGACCAAGGCCCGCGGCCAGGCCACGGCCGGCCGAGCGGTTCGGGCTACAGTCTCTCGTCGCGGCAAGTCGATGAAAACATAAGGTGGACGGCAATTCCACCGCTAAGAGCACCCTTTGTAGAGAGCCGAACCATGCTGCGGGCCTTCTTTCTCGCCATCGGGATCTCCGCCTTCGTCCTGGGTTTGGAGTGCCTGGTCATCGAAAAGGCAGTGCTCAACCCGAGCCGCGAAGGCACCACCGGCGCCTTGGCCCAGGTGGCCCCGGCCTATCGCGAAGTCGTGCCGGCCGAATGGGCGCCCTGGAGCCTGCTTTCGGGCGGCGCCGTGGTCATGCTCTATTCGTTCACCCTTCCCGCCAAGATGCGATCCTGACGGCCGGCTCAGTCGAGAGGCACGCCGCGGTCGAACTTGCGCTCCGAGACGAGCTTTCCTTCCTCGTTCCACTCCGTCCAGGTGCCGTGTTTTTCGCCCCTGCGGAAATTCTGGACCGACCAGGGCTTACCCTCGCGGAAAAAGTAGCGGACTTCGCCTTCCGGTTTATCGTCCACGTAGCGGCCGGAGGCTCGCTGCTGGCCATTGTCGTACCAGTCGGCCCAAGCGCCTTGTCGTAGGCCCTTGCGATACGTCATCTCCAAATGTTTTTGGCCGTTCTTGTGCCAATAGACTTGCGTTCCTTCGGCCTCGCCGTGATCCCATTGCAACTCGGATAGCCGGGTCTTTTGCTCATCGTCGTACCACTCGCGCCACAGGCCATGCGATTTCCCGTCGACGTATTCGCCTTCGCTCTTCTGGCGGCCGCTGCGATACCAGGCGCTTAATTTGCCCTCGGGCAGGTCGTCGCGGAAGCTCATCGTGAGTTTTTCCTGGCCATCGGGGTACCACTCCTGAACCGGCCCGTCTTTTTGTCCCAGAACAAAGCGCGCTTCGAACTGCTTCTGGCTGTTGTCAAACCAGCGCTGTTCGACTCCATTTTTCTGGCCGCGCTCGTAGTGTTGCTCCAGACGTTGCTGGCCGTTGGTGAACCACTCGGTCAGCGTGCCATGAAGCTGGCCGTGATCGTAATCGGCCTCGCGGGATTTCAGGTTGGCGCCATACCATTCGATCCGCTTGCCGTGACGCTGCCCGTCGAGGTAATTGACCTCCAAATACTTGGTTTCGTTGGGCGTATAGCGGATTTCGGTCCCTTGCTTGAGGCTCTTGCGATAGGTGCCTTCGGCGGTTTTTGCGCCCGACTCGTGCCACTCGAACCAGGGGCCATCCTTTTCGCCGTCGACGTAATGCACCTCTTGCGCCGGCTTGCCGCTGGGGTAGAATCTCACCTGTTTGCCGTGGTCGATCTGCTGACCGCGCGCGTCGATGCGCACCTCGCGCTGCAAGCGCGGCGTCCCGTTGGGAAAGCGCTGTTCAATGACCTCGGTCTTGGGCGAGGTGACCGCGACCAAAAGAACAATGGAAATCAACGGCTGCAGAAACATGGCAGATTCGCTCGATGCGCCTTGTCGTAAACCCCATTAGGCAAGTCTACACTATGGGGTCCGAAAGGAGCTATGTCCGGCCCCTACAACCGGCCCGACTCGTCAAACCCGCATTCGCTTCTTGAACCTTTAGCGCTGACCTTCGCGCAAGGCGTCGAAGTATTTTTTGGCGTGGTCGCGATAGTCGTGCGGCAGGCGCTGACCGCTGAGCACATCTTCGGTTTGTTGTTGGGCGGCGGAGAATTGACCCTTGATTTCCTCTTGGACTTGTCCTTTGCGATTCGGCCCGCCGGCCAATCCGGTGACCACGGAGGCTCCCTTGCCGACGTTTTGCTTGACTTGCGAATCGTAGAATTCGGTGTCGTTTTTCTTTTCCTCCCGCTGGCCGGCTCCGCGGCCTCCTCCCTTGGCGAACCGACTGACGCGGACCTGATCTCCATTTTTGCCCTGACACTCCTGGCAGCCCTCGCCATTACAGGCTTTACAGACCATGGCGCTTTTGGCCTCCGCGATCTGATCCAAGGCGCTGTCGAGCATTTCCAACTCTTCGGAGTCCTTTTCCAGATCGGCCAGATTTTGGGCCAGTTGGTCGAGGACCTTGGCCGCTTCGTCGCACTGTCCCTGGCTCATACACTGCGAGGCCCGCTTGAGCTGCTGGGCCATTTCGTCGAGCTTGTCCATCTGCGGCGCCTTTTGAGCCAGCTTGTCCAACTGTTGCTGCAGTTTGTCGGCTTCCTCCAGGTTTCCCACACGGCGCTGGGCTTCGATCTGCTCTTTCAGCTCGCGCTGCGCTTGCTGATGGGCCTGGGCCATTTTCGACAGGGCCTGCTGCATTTGGTCGAACTGTCTGGCCAATTGCTCCTTGGTCTTGGCGTCGAGCTTGTCGCTGGCCAATTCCGCCTTCAGCTTGTCCAACTCCCCAATGGCCTTCTTCAAGTCGCCGTTCTTCAGTGCGTGCCCTAGCTTCTCGGCGGGGCCTTGCTGCAAGTTCTTGAGTTGATTGAGCTG
>JACQFF010000305.1 GCA_016200205.1 Planctomycetia bacterium | reverse complement strand
CTGTGGGCCGAAGGACAGCGGCAAGGCATCACGGTGGACGACAGCGATTTGGTCATCGCCGCCACCGCACTGGTGGAAGGTTTACCTTTGGTAACTGCAAACCCACGGCACTTCGCATGGATCGGCGGACTGGCCGTGTCGAATTGGCGGGAGCCGTGAAATCCATCGCGCTGCGAGGAAACGCAGCATTTCCTTGCCGCTGACGCGAGGGAGCTTAGCCACGAGCAACTTCAGTCAGATCAAGTTCGAGGACTTGTGCCCGTGGACGGACACACGCGATGGCTTTGTCAGTGCCTCGGACCTCGATATAAGCCCGCAGAGACTCTTTGAGGTCTTCGATTGCCTCGGCCACTGTTTGCCCCTCGCCGCAACCGGGGATGTCCGGCACGTAGGCGGAGTACAGGTTGGCCTCGTCGTCGCGCTCAATATGGACAGGGACTCGCATAGGTTCCATATCGCTAATATACCACGAAAGGCTCGCCCAAGGCCATCGCATCGGCAAGCTGCTTCCCGCGCGCCCTCATCCCGGCCTTCTCCCGGAGGGAGAAGGGGAAAGACGATGCATCCGCTACGTGCGATACGGTGCCAGCACCGCGTCGGCCAGCGACGTGGTTTCGGCGTCGTCGTTGACCCATAGATTGTCGAGATTATGGTGAATCCGCCGCGCGGCGGTGGTGAGGTAATAGCGGCCGGTTTGCAATTCCAGTTTCCCCGCGGCGTCGAGCGGTCCGGAGCCCAATAGTTTGTCGAGCCGGCGCAAAACGCAGGCGCTCACATACAGCTCGTTGGCACTGTCGGCGATGCGGGCCAATTGATATTGGCGATCCAAGATCGACTCTTGATAGGTTCGCAGCACCTTTTGGACCTGGCTGCCGAAGGAGCCCACGAGCTTGCCGAGCCGCATCGCGTCGGATTCGAGCTCGGTCTGGTGCACCTCGACGCTGGGTGAAGTAAACAGCGCCTCGAGCTGCCGGCCGGCAAAGCCGCTAAGCTTACCCAAGTTGGAGAGCGGTTTTTTCACCGCGTCGAGCACGGCTCTAAGCTCCAAACCCACGTCCCTCATACCCACCAAGGCGGTGAAGACGCGCAGCACGTCGTTGGCCCCTTCTCCGATCATGTTGATCCGTCCGTCGCGCATCATCCGCTCGAACGGCTCATCGTTGAAGTAGGCCTTGCCGCCGAAGATTTGGATCGTGTCGTTGATGATTCGCCACAGCACGTCGGTGGAGAAAACTTTGAGCATGGCCGTTTCGAGCATGAAATCGCCCTCTCCCGAATCGATCAAGGCGGCCGTTTCGTAGGTGGCCGCCTCCATCGCGTACGCGCCGGCTTGCATGTGGGCCAGCTTGTCCTTGACCAATTCGAAGTTGGCCAGCGGCTGGCCGAACTGCACGCGCCAGAGGGCGTGCTTCGTGGCCCGTTCGATGCAGAACTTGGCCGCGCCGGTGCAACTTGCGCCAAACGTGGTGCGTCCAAAATCCAATACCGTCAGCGCCACGCGCAATCCCTTGCCCAACTCGCCGAGAATATTTTCCTTCGGCACGAACATGTTTGCGAACGCCAGCCGCGACGTTGCGGTGCCGCGCACTCCACACTTGGGCATTCGCTTCTCGACCACTTCGAAGCCGGGCATGTCGGGCGTGACGAGAAACGCCGTGATTTTGCTGTCGCGGCTCCCCGGCACCGGCGTGCGGGCCATTACCGTCAGCGCCTGCGCAATGCCGCCGTTGGTGATCCAACGCTTCTGGCCATTGAGGATGTAACCCTTGCCGTCCGGCGACGGCGTGGCCATGGTCTGAACGTTGGCCGCGTCGCTGCCGGCCTCCGGCTCGGTCAATGCAAACGCGCTGATCCACTCGCCGGTCGCCAGCTTGGGCAGCGATCCGGCCTGTTGCTGGCGCGTGCCGAATAACACTAGTGCCCGCGGTCCAATCGAGTGGTGCGCATTTACGAACAGAGCCGTGCCGCCGCAGTGGCCGCCGAGCACTTCGATCATCCGGCAATAGGAAGTTTGATTGAATCCGCCGCCGCCGAATTCCTGGGGCAAACAGGCCCCGAGTATGCCGAGCTTACCGAGCCCATCGATCACGCTTTGCGGAATCTCGGCATTGCGGTCGATCGCCGCCGGATCAATGTGCTCGCGGCAATAGCGGCGCAAATCGGCGACCATTTGGCCGGTCCGAGGATCCTGGTCGAGATTGGGGTAGGGGAGCAGCTTCTGCGAAAGGTACTGTCCGAAAAACAGTCCCTTGGCAAAGCCCATCTCGTGCAAGCGATCGCCAAGAACCTCCTCCGCCTGGGCCATCTGTTGTTCGTGATCCATTTTCATACGCTCACCTCGCAGTTGCCCCTGACGCGAACTCGGCGAAAACCACGCTCGAATCTGGAAAAGCAAGTCGGAATTATAGGCGGCTGCCCGCCGGTTGTGCATAGCCGCGCCGGCGAAACGGGCGAGCCCACCATCGGGTTTATCAAGGTCGAATGACTCGACCCTTTCGCCGGATCTGTCACCCGGCGGCTCTGTAAATTTACCACATCGGTGACTTTACCGGCTAGGAAAGATCTGCCGCCGGTCCACCGAGGTGAACTTTGACGCGCTTGAGGCACAGGAAGAAAGTTCGGAATGCACGGGATCCGATGATTAATTCAGTCTCGGCGGAGTTGATTCCAAAAACGTGGCCGCGTCGCCGAGGCGTCGTTCCGCCGTCTTACTTCGAAGGGAATCCCGCCATGATACGAATCGTTTGCTGCGCGCTCGTGCTGGTCGCCTGCCGCACTGTCGCTGCCAGCGCTGGCGATTGCTGCGACCGCTGTGGTTGCGAATCAGCTTGCCGCAAGGTTTGCCGCGCGGTCCGCGAGACCAAGAAGGTGCCCAAGGTCACGTATAGCTGCCAGTGCGAAGACTTCTGCGTCCCCGGGCCCAGCGATCACTCGGTCGTGTGTGACGAGTGCGGAAACAAGAAGCATGTGTACACACAGACTTGCGCGCACATGCGGACGCGAAAAAAGCTGGTGAAGCATGAAACCGTGGAAGAAGTCCCATCGCACAAATGGATCGTAGAAACCGTGTGCGATGCCTGCGCCGCCAAATTCGGCGACGGCGCCACCCCGCAAGCGGGCGGTGCGTTGGGCGTGCAGACGTTCCCAGCCACGCCGACCAGTTACATCGAGAACGCCGGCTTGACCGCGCAACTTCGTCGCATGTTGCAGCCCGCTTTCGGACAGAAATAGCCGCTAAGCTAATCCGTGCATGGATTAGCAGCAACTCTTTGGAGTCGCGCCGCGAGCCAGTGGCCCGTGGCGACGCTGGATTATATAATCAGGGTGTCGTCTCTGGTGATCAATCACTCCAAGAGCGAGCCTTTTCCATGGCCAGGCGTCAGGATATCGACCGTGTTTTGCGTGAATGGCACTACGAGCCGGGCGAGATCAGCGCGCGCATGGTGCGTGCGGGCGATGGCCGCGAAGTGCTGCAAATGCGGGTCGAGATGGGGTTGTTGCAGCTGGAAATCGAAGGCCGGCCCGACGGGCAGAGGCCCGGTCGAGCGGATACCTATTTCGACTACCTCGTGAAGATTGCCGCCAAGGCCGGCGACCCGTTCGAATTATCGCCCGAACAGTGCGCCGAAGCAGACCGCGAGTTCATGCAGTTCTATCATCGCCGCGTGTGCTGGCTGGCCCTGCGCGAATTTCGCCGTGCGGCGGCCGACGCCGATCACACGTTGGGGCTGATGGACTTCACACGCGACCATTCACCGGACGAGGAGTGGACGCTCTCGCATGAGCAATATCGACCTTTCGTCCTGTTCCACCGCACCCAAGCCGCCACGCTGGCCACGCTCGAGGAAGCCGGGCCCAAGGAAGCTCTGCAGGAACTCCATCGTGGCCTACAGATCTTCCGCGATCTGTTCACGCAATACGAAGCGGAAGAACAGTTCAACGAAGATGAGCTGGTGCAGCGCTTATTGGAGTTGCGCGACACGCTGCGCCAGCAGTACGATCTCAAACCTAGTTTGTCGGAACAACTGGCCGACGCGGTGGCCGCCGAGCAATATGAATTGGCCGCCAAACTCCGCGATGAGCTCTCGCGTCGCACGGGAAAGACCATCTAAGGAACGCTTGCCAAACGGCCGGCGACCGCCCCCTCTCCGATACTGCCGTCCGATTTAGGCTCGCTGGCGAAGAATCGCGCACCGGACGACTCTGAAATTGTCTCTGACGAAGTTGCGCAACATAGTGAAGTTTTGTGCGTCCGCCCGTTTGTAACTTCGTTTGTAAATTTGTACACTAGTCACTAGTGAACAGATTCTCGAGGGATGGCGCGCAACGTCTGATTGCCGAATGCATTGCATGCCAGTTCGCAATTTCTTTGGCGAACGGTATGCCTGCTGCATTAGAGTGACCGTGTTCTCTTAGCCCATCCTGCAAGCATCCCATCTAGACAAGGAGTCTTCCCATGTTGGTGCTCACACGCAAAGCAAAGCAGCAGATTCAAATCGGCCCGCACATCACGATTACCATTCTGCAAATCAAAGGCCAGGCCGTCCGGATTGGGGTCGAAGCCCCGCGCGAGATTTGCGTGTTGCGCACCGAAATTGCCGAAAAGCTGGCCGGCGAGAGCTGCGATCCCACGATCATGGCCGCCTTGGACAAGGCCCGGCGCGAATCGGCAATATCTTCGCGGCCGATCAACGAAGATAGGAGAGGGCAAACAAGGCCCTCGACCGACAAGTCCTTGCGATGCCGGGCTCCTCACGTCGAAGTTGCACCATTGAGTTCGTCTCACCAGTCGACGGGCCCGGCATCGTTCTTACGTCCTCGCCGCCACCGATTGGCGTTCCGCTAACGCTCCTTGATCGTCGGGGGCACGTCGAGGCCGGGTGCACCTGGGGTCTCGACGTTTCGCAACGGGCCCCCCGGGCGCGTGAGAATTTGCCAGCGTGAGGCGATGGTCAAACCATCGCCTGTTTTGTTGCTCTCAACTCACGCTATCCGGCAGATCCATTCGAACACCTTTGGCCCAACTCCGGGTGTTTTTGGCCGCGTCAGCAACTCTCGGACAGTCGGCGCGAAACATGCTAGATTCAAGAAAGCGGTTCATGTGATCGATTAGTGTGTTGTCGCATGCGCGGGCCAAGGAATCGTTTTTTTCCTCCATGACGCAAATCGCCGCCGATACTCTTACCTCCGCGCTGGCGCTCCATCGAGCGGGCCAGTTGCCGCAAGCCGAAGCGGCTTACCGGCAGATCCTGGCCCAAAACCCCGGCCACGCCGACGCCTGCCACCTTCTAGGCGCGCTGTGCCTGCAATCGGGCAGAGCGGCCGAGGCAGTGGAACTCATCACCCGGGCGATCGCGATCAACCCCGGCAACGCCGACTACTACAACCACCTCGGCGCGGCCTACGGGGCGTTGGCCGAACACGACCAGGCTGTCTCGATTTTGCGGCGCGCCGTGCAAATTGCGCCGCACTCCGACTCGGCGCACTACAACCTGGGCACGGCGCTGCGCAACCAAGGGAAGCTCGAAGAGGCCGTGGTCAGCTTCCGCCATGCGATCGCGGCCAACCCTGCCAGTGCCGAAGCTCACTACAACCTGGCAAACGCCCTGCGAGATTCGAATCGGCTCGACGAAGCCGAAGCGAGCTATCGACAGGCACTCGGCGCCCGCCCCAGATATCTCAAGGCGATCATCAATCTCGGCGCCGTAGTGCGCGACCAAGGCCGGCTTGAGGAAGCCATCGAGATACTTCGGCAGGCAGTCTCAATCGATGCGCGATACTCGAACGCCCATCTGAATCTTGGCACGGCGCTGCGCGACGCGGGACATTATGCCGAAGCAGTTGCGTGCTTCCATCAAGCGCTGGCGCTGCTGCCCGATTTGGCCGAAGCGCATAACAACCTGGGCACGACCCTGCAAGCGCAGGGGCGTTTGGTCGAAGCGCTGGCTTGCTATGAGGAAGCATTACGTTGCGACTCGCTGGCGGCCGACGCCCACTTCAATCTGGGCACCTATCGGCTGCGCCAAGGCGATCTGGAGGGCGGATTTCCGGAATACGAATGGCGCTGGAAATTCAAGAACTTTTCCAGTCGCCGGTACGCCGAGCCTCGCTGGGATGGCTCGCAGTTGGAGGGTCGTACGATTTTGTTGCACGCCGAACAGGGTCTCGGCGATACGCTGCAATTCATTCGCTACGCAAGCGACGTGAAAGACCGAGGCGCCACGGTTCTCGTCGAGTGCCAAGCGCCGCTCTTGAATATCCTGGCCAGTTGCCCCGGCATTGACCGGCTCATCGCCGTCGGGTCCCCCTTGCCAAGCTTCGACGTGCAAGCGTCGCTCTTGAGCCTGCCGAGCATCTTGAAGCTCTCGCTGGAAAACTTGTCCCGCGGAGCGTATTTGTGCGCCGACCCCGCGCTTGTCGAACAGTGGCATGCGGACTTGGAAGGGTACCGCGGTTTTCGCATTGGGATCTGTTGGCAGGGAAACCCCAAATTTCTTTTCGATCGCCAACGATCTTTGTCCCTGGAGCAATTTGGCCCGTTGGCCGAGATCGCCGGCGTGCGGCTCGTCAGTTTACAAAAAGGAACAGGGGCCGAGCAAATCGCCGCGAACGATGGCTTCGAAGTCATCGACCTCGGTCCCGGCTGGGATGAAGCCGCGGGGCCGTTCATGGATACCGCGGCCGTAATGAAGAATCTCGATTTGGTCATCACCGCCGATACCGCGGTGGCGCATTTGGCCGGCGCGCTGGGTGTGCCGGTCTGGTTGGCGCTAGCGATCAACTCCGACTGGCGCTGGTTCGCCGATCGCGAAGATTCTCCCTGGTATCCGACGATGCGGTTGTTTCGTCAGCAGCGGCTGGACGATTGGAGCGACGTGTTCGGGCGCATCGCTCATCAATTGCAAAACCGGATTGCCGGCCGCGATTGACCAGCGAATCACTCAGCTTTTCAGCCCCAGCCCCAACACTTCTTTGCAGTATGTGACGCTCCGCTCAAGTTGGCCCTTTTGAAATGCCTGCTCGGCGGCCAGGCGATCCGGCCCATCGGGAAAATTCACCGGCTCGCGCGGCTTGCCGCGCTTGACCAGGGCCATGAACCGCCCGAAATCCTTTGCGCGGATCTGCGGATAAGCCTTCCAAAATGTCTCATTGAGATAGGCAATCTCGCGATTCGCGCCGGAAATGGTTTCGATGTTGACGGCCACCCGCGGGCAAAGCTCCGCGAATCGCCGGAAATACCGTTTTAGATCGACGTCGCCGTCGCCCATGGCGGTCCATTGAAACGTCGCCCCGTGGTCGCTCTCCCACACGGCCGAATCGCGCAGACTGGTGGCCAGCGCGTACGGCCCGAGGATTTCCAGGCTCGCCAGCGGATCTTCCATGGTCGCAACGGCATTGCCCGAGTCGATGTTGGCGCCGACGTAATCGCTTCCGGCCTCTTCAATCAGGGCCGCCAACTCCCAGGCCTGCATATCGCCGCCATGGTTTTCCACGGCGATTTTCACTCCGGCGTCGATGGCCCGAGTGCGCAGCGCCTGACAAACTTTGACCGTATCGCGAATCCTTGCTTGAATGCCCCCTTCGGTCAAACGATCTTCACGATTGCCCAACACGACTCGAATCACCGGCGAGCCAACGTCCTGGGCCACGCGAATGGCCAGCGCCAGGTGTTCTTCGGCCGTGCCCCATTTGTTACGAAACACTTTGGACGTGGGACAGATGCTCCAGGTACCGGCGATGATCTCCAGGCCCTGGCCGGCCGCTTTGGCCCGCAGATCTTGAAGGTAGGCCGACTCAAGGCTTTCGTAAGCCTCCAGATCGGAAATGAAGAGCGTGTCGAGCTTCAGCGAGGCCGCATAGTCGACAAGCGCCGGCCCTTTCCAATCCATGGCCCGGACGGCGAAATTGTCGATCCCCAGCTTGATGTTCTTCTTGGCCCGCGTTCCCGCGGTCTCATCAGCCACCGCATACTTCGCCCAAGCCAAACCCACCCCGGAGATGGCGGCCGACTTCAAGAAGTCTCGCCGCGGGCAATTACTCGTGTCCATGGTGGCTCCCCAACAGGCTTGAACCGGACCGATTTACCAGTGTACATGGCCCGGCGGGGCGTGCCAGTCGATCTTGCGTCCGAGCGCTTTTCACGCGGCTGGCAGGCCGGTTAAACTGACTGCCAACGCACGGCGAACCCCAAGATTTTTTCGACCGCGAAAGAGATTGTCATGAAATTGACCACTTCAACCATTTGCCTCCTCGTGGGTTTGATTGCCCTGAATGTTTTTGATCTTGGCAGTGGGCCCGCGGCATACGGGGCCGACGACGACTCGTACACGCGTAAAGAGGATGTGATCTATGGCCGCAAGTTTGGCTCGGCCTTGACCATGGATGTTTTCACGCCCAGAGAAATGACCAACGGGGCTGCGGTGATCTGGGTGGTGAGCGGTGGCTGGTTTTCGAGTCACGACGCGATCAATCTGAGTTTCTTGAAGGAGCCGCTCGGCCGCGGATACACCGTGTTTGCGGTGGTGCATGGCAGCCAGCCGAAGTACACGATTCCCGAAGCGATCGCCGACATGACGCTCTCGGTGCGATACATTCGCGCGCATGCGACCGATTTCAAAATCGATCCCAACCGCATCGGCGTGACCGGAGGCTCGGCCGGCGGGCATCTTTCGCTGATGTTGGGCACCGCCGGCGACCTGGGCGATCCGCAATCCAAAGATCCCCTGGCTCGCACCAGCAGCCGCGTGCAGGCCGTGGCCTGCTTCTTTCCGCCGACCGATTTTATGAATTACGGCACGCCCGGCTTCATGTGGTTGAACCGAGGTCCAAAAGACGCCTTCAAGGCTCCCTTCGATTTCCAGGTTTGGAACCCCGCCACAAAACTGTTCGAAGTCGTCAACGAAGAAACCCGAGCGAAAATCGGCCGCGAGATTTCGCCGGTCAATCACGTGACCAAAGACGACCCGCCGACCTTGATCATTCACGGCGACAAGGACGCGCTCGTGCCGTTGCAACAGTCGAAATTGATCATCGCCAAATTCAAAGAGGCGGGCGTGCCCTGCGAACTGGTCGTCAAACCCGGCGCCGGCCACGGGTGGCCCAATTGGTTTGACGATATGCGCACGATCGCCGACTGGTTCGACAAGTATCTCAAAGCGCCAGCGCCCGCCGGACAATCGCAGTAAATTTGGCGACTACGAACCGACCGGCCCGTTACTTCGCCGCCGCCGGCGGCGGATCGTATTTGAACGGCAGCACGTCGGGCACGACCTTGACTTGCGTCGTGAACTTGAAAGGCGCCGGGCCGCCGTTGGGATACGTCAACTCGACCATGAAAGCCGTCCAGCCCTTGGGCGGTTTGGCGACTTTGCCGATATAAGTCCCGCCCCCTTGATCGGCCAAGGGCTCGCTCTTCCAAACGCGGCCCAGCGTTTCGACGCGGAAGTCGCGTGCCTCGGGATTGGTCGCCCGCCACAGCTTCACGGCGCCGGGCTTATCGGTGGTTTTGACGTGCAGCGATTCGTCCTTCTCCACCGTCCAGGTGAATTGCGGCAAGTGCGTATCGTTGATCGCCGCGCTATAGCAGGCCAACAAAGTGAACGGCGCGTCCGTCCCGCCGAGACTGTGGTCGGCGTTCGGCACGTAGCGCAAATACTTCACGCCCAATAAGTCGTCGAAATAAAACTGCGACGAATCGGGCAAAAAGAACTGGTCGCCCGTCGCATTGACGATGAACTTGGGCATCGTCAGCCGGCCGCGGTATTCATAGGGCTCCTCGATTTTCATCAATGCCCGGTATTCCGGCGTGCCGTTGCGATCCATCAGCTTCATCGCCACGTAATCGCCCACCGACGGGGCCCAAAAGCCGTACGCTTCCCAATGGTGCACAAACGAGGGCTCGACATTGAGCATGTCGATCACGAACGGCACGATCGCGATCACGCGCTTATCGACCGCCGCCGTCGTCCAGGTGGTCCAGCCACGTTTCGATCCGCCGCAAACCACGAACGAGTCGATCTTGGTATTGCCCCCCGCGGGACTACCGCAGAACGACGTAACCGTGTCCATCGCGCGGACAGCGCTTTTGGTCATCGGCAGCCGGGCCGGCCACTTCTCGTCGCCGGTGCGGATATATTTGTCCCACGTGTAGGCAATCAGCGAATCTTCCTTGCGGCCTTGCGTTTCGCCGGCAAAGACCAACGGCTGATTGGGAACCATTTTTAATTCGGTCACCACCGATTTGGTCGCCTTGGCTATCTCCGACATCATCCCTTCCGCTTTCTCGGGTGGCTTGCCGTCGTTGCCGCCGCCCGCAATGTAGAGCAGCGATTTCGACGTCTTCACCTCGTCGGGCTTCACCAGAATCATCCAATGTTTCCAAACCGGCCGATCGACCTCGTTGGTCGAGAGCCACGATTGCGAAGTCATCTCCAAGATGTACGTCGTGATGCCATCGCCCTTGATCGAGTTGACCAGGGTGTAGCCGTAAACCGGGTCGGGCTTGGCGACGTATTCGTCAAGTGCGGTGCGCTCGTCGCCCGGCGAGGCGGCCAGAAAACAAACGCACAACACCAACAGCGCAAAATGGGCCCACCGGGCCGGCAAGCGAAGCATGGGATGGATCCTCACGGAAGGCTGGAACGTGGACGGGAAAGAAGCTGGACAGATAATGTAATCTACTCCGACCAGCGACGATGCTCAACGAGCGATTAGCGGGTAGTGGGTAGTGACTTGTGGCAAGACCCGCACTCCACGCGGCCCAAAGATTCAGTGTCGCCGACGCGCACCTTGCACCCCAAAATACACGCAACATCTTGCCCAGTTTCGCGTTAGGCGGGTCCACGGTTGACTTTTGGCCGCCTAGCCTGCTAAAATCGGCCTCGGATCAAGACGGGTTTATGTGTCGATCACCGAGGCTTGTTGTCGACAGGTGCAATATGCTCAGGATTGAAGCCGGAAGCACGCGGAAATATTGCGACGGGATCAGCCGGCGGAGCTTCGTGCAACTCGGCGTCGCCGGCATGGCCTCGGTGGGGCTGCCGGAGCTCTTGCGGGCCAAGGAAGCCTCCCACGAGATGGGGCACGTCAAGAAAGACACTTCCGTGATCCTGCTGTGGCTCGACGGCGGGCCGGGGCACATGGACATGTACGACATGAAGCCCGAGGCCCCGGCCGAATATCGGGGCCTTTGGAACCCGATTCGGACCAACGTTCCCGGCTTCGAGATTACCGAGCTCTATCCGCGGCAGGCCAAAATTGCCGACAAGTTTTCGGTCGTCCGTTCGCTGCATCACGATAACGGCGACCACTTTACCGGGGGCCATTACATGCTGACCTCGCGCGGCGGGGCGAGCGGTGCGGACACCGCGGGCAAGTATCCTTCGATCTGCTCGATCGCCACCAAGGTTTGCGGTGCGCGTCAACCGGGCATGCCGGCCCACGTGGCCGTGCCCTACGCCTCTAGCATCGGCCTGCGGCCGGGCTATTTCGGCGCCAATTACCTGGGCCTGGCCCATAATCCGTTCGAAACCAACGGCGACCCTAACAGTCCGACTTTCAGCGTGGAGAATATCCAGCTTGCCAATGCCCTGACCATCAACCGCTTGGAAGACCGGCACGGCTTGCTAAAGCACTTCGACCGCATGCGGCGCGACGTTGACACGTCCGGCGCCATGGAGACCATGGATCGGTTCGAGCGGAGCGCTTTCGAAATGGTGGCTGGCGGAGCGGCCCGCAAAGCGTTTGATTTAAGTTCCGAAGATCCCAAATTGCGCGATCGCTACGGCCGCACATCGTGGGGTCAAAGCACGCTGTTGGCCCGGCGGCTGGTGGAAGCCGGCTCGACTTGGGTCACGGTGCACATGGGTGGCTGGGACCATCATTGGAATTTGAAGGCCGGCTACGAGAATAATCTGCCGCAGGTCGACATGCTCGTTTCGGCCCTATTCACCGATCTAGCGGAGCGCGGGTTGCTGGAGAAAGTGTTGGTTGTGCTGTGCGGCGAATTCAGCCGCACGCCGCGGATGAACAATGGCGGCAATGGCGGCCCGGCCGGCAGCATGGGCACGCCCGGCCGCGACCACTGGGGCAACGCCACGTTTTGCCTGATGGGCGGCGGCGGCATCAAGGGGGGCCGCATCGTCGGCTCGACCAACCGCCTGGGCGAAGTGCCCAAGGACCGCCCCGTCGAATGCTGCGACATTCACGCCACGATCTACCACGTGCTGGGCGTCGACCCGAAGATCAGCTTCCTCAACCACTCCGGCCGCCCGACCCCGGCGATTGACCGCGGGGAAGTGATTTCGGAACTGCTGTAGCACGAAAGTTCGCCTAGTTCAAATCTCGTTGCCCCGACTATATTTCGAGATGCAGTGTCGTAACTCTTTTCGTGCCTGTCGCTTTGCGAAAAGTTCAATCGTGTCTGGTCGCCCCATGGCTACTGAACAGGATCGGATGACGGTAGCAATAGCGTAGACCAAATCGCGACAAACATTCACCGGCCGCTGGCGTTTTAAGCGCGCCGGATTTTATTCTTCCGCGCCGTGCGCTCGCAGAATCTGGTCGGCGCGGTACAACCACTCGCCCAGCACGCTTTTGCCTTCGTTGTCCCGGGCCTTGGCATCGGCG
>JACQFF010000284.1 GCA_016200205.1 Planctomycetia bacterium | reverse complement strand
CTCTCGGCCCCCAGATCGCCCACCAGCCGCGCCCGCGGCGTAATCTCATCCTCATCCACCCCCAGCGCATCGACCAACGCCGTCTGCACCTTCGAAAACACCTCACCTTTCATCGCCATCGTCGGCCACCTCCAAGAATTCGGATCTAAATTGCTCGTGCGGATTTCAAAATGACTTTCGTTCCCGGTTGCGTCGGCAGGTTCGAATAACAACCCCGGCAGCGGCCGGCCAAGCCATAAGTTCGGCCACCGGTGTTGAATCGTGCTAGTGCACAAGACCGGCTGAGATGGGCTGGTATAGCACGGACAGCAAATCTCTCATATTTCGCCTGATGTACTCGTCGGCCGGTGCCAATTCCGGCCACAGGTCGACAACACTATGCCGCTGCAAAACCAAGCGGCCGCTGACGGCTACGTCGTCGGCCACGGTGCCTTGGACTTCGAGTTGGCTTTCACGTGGACCGTGCTGAACCATTTCCGCCGACACGACTAACACCTGGCCGGGGGCCACAAAACTCTTGAAACGAACGTTTCGCGCCTGTTTGAGCGTCACGATGCTGTGGACAAAATCGTCCGTCACGCGGACCAACCAAGCTCCTGACTGCGTCATGGCCTCGAGCATCATTACGCCGGGCATGACCGGGAAACGAGGAAAGTGATCAGCCAAGTATTCTTCGGCCAACGAGACTGTTTTTATGGTTTTGATCTTGACCCCTGGTTCCAGGATCATGATCCGGTCTACTAACGTAAATCGCATTTATCGCATCCAAACGAATTCATTGGATCGCAAGGCGGAACGGCGCAATCGCGCACCACCAAATTTCCTGATTTCCAGCGAGTCTCGACCATGCCGTGCACAGTGCCCGTCGACCTTGTCCTGTCGGCTACCGAGGCCTCAATAAGCTCTCCAGTTCAAGAATTGTCCGGCACACCGCGGCCGCGATCTCACCCTGGGCACCGCAAATTCGTCCCTATGATTATCGGCTGCGCAATCCGTAATGTTGATTCACAGTGGCGGCCAGTCTAACTTGCGAGATTGGGCGACTCAAGCAGCATACAAAAATGGCGTTGATGCGGCATCGCAGGGTTCGACACAGGATTCGATTGACGTTCGACGACGTGAACTAGGCTTATATGAAGTCGAATTCGCGAATGGCATGTTTGGGTTATAAACGAGGTATTGTCGTGGCCCAATGCGGGGGGGGGCGAGGATCGAAAGTTCGCTCGCTTGACGTATGTTTCCGCTGAAGTTAGCTTCGGCAGATGTACCAAAGCAGCAGTGTTTACAGCCATGGGCAATAGGACATGCTAACTATCCTGATTTGCCTGATCATCTTACGCGCCCCGGCCAACGCGACCGATGAGCCTCCAGCTCCGGAGCCCGCGCCGGCGCGGATAAAGGCGTTTTTGGAAACCTGCGAGACTGCTCGCCGGGGGGCCATTGTGCAACAGGAGCACACGCTGCGGGGTTTGCGGTCTCAGCAGACCGCTTCACCCGCGGTGGCGCGCCGCATTGTCGAAGTCGAAGACGACTTGCGTGTATTGCGCGCCAACAAGGAGCCGGTTGTGCCGACACTGATATTTCCACCCGAAACAGGTGGTATTGGCCGGTTGCCGCGGCTCTCATGTCACGTCGACCAGATCCTCGGCGACAAGGAAATGCTCGTGCGGTGCTTCTTCACGCTGAAAGTGCCGGCGGTCCGTCATTTCCAAATCCACGCCGAAACGGTCGTGCGTCCGGTGAATTTCCTGATCCGCGGGATAGCGACAAAAAACTTGCACGAAGGGACAGATACAGAGCTTCTGGGGGTCTTCGAAATCAAAGGCCAGCAGTCGTACAGAACCGTCCAAGGCAGCACGCAAACGGCTTTGGTCATTACTCCCTTCGACATGAAATCAGTCGAGCCTTTCTTCCGCGCCGCGGCCAGCAAGGCCGTGGTGCAGTAATCGATTGCGTCGGCCAACCCATTTTTTTGGTCCAGCGGCTTTGGACGCATCGTGCCAATTGGGTAGGACAAAGTAGACCGTTGGACTGTGCTTTTCTAGAGTCTGGCTTACAATTGCATTTTTGACTCCCGCGGGGGACCGGTTATTCCCTCGATAAAAGCCCAAGCGCAGCCAAAACGGCGAATTGACCCTCCTAGATTGGGGGGCTCCGTTGGGGGGCCGGGTTGGTATGATAATAGAACTGGCATCCTGGCGCATTTTCGTTTCGCAGGTATTTGCGCAAGGTTCGGGCACAGTGCCAGTTTTAGGAGTTGTTTATGAGTATCAAACTGTTAATCGCCGACGATCACGAGGTTGTGCGATCTGGTTTGAAAAGCTTGTTGGCCGGGAGCGATATCAAGATCGTGGCTGAAGCCTCGACCGGAGAACAGGCGGTTCGGCTTGCGCTCAAGCATGAGCCGGACGTAGTTCTGATGGATATCCGAATGCCCGAGGGGGACGGTCTCAATGCACTCGGTCGCATCAAGCTTGACCGCCCCAACATGCCGATTCTCATGCTCTCGACCTACGACAATCCGACCTACGTGGCGCGCGCCGTCGCGCTGGGTGCTTGCGGCTATCTGCTAAAAGGAATCACCCGCGACAAGCTGATCGAGGCCATCCATTCCGCCGCCGCGGGGCAGAGTGCCTGGACCCGAGAGGAATTGCGCCGCGTGACCGGCGCGTTGGCAACGCCACGATTGGCGGCCGACGTGGAAGTGCCGTTGACGCAACGAGAAAGCGAAGTCCTGCGGCAATTGGCCTATGGCTTAACTAACAAGGAAATTGCCCTGGCATTGCACATCAGCTATGAGACCGTCAAGGAACACGTCCAGCACATTTTGAGGAAGATCGGCGTCTCAGATCGCACGCAAGCTGCGGTTTGGGCCGTCCGCAAGGGATTGGTGTAAGGAGCTGGCCGGACGTCATGCGGGGTCGCCCCGCGAATCGACTCCTTCGAGTCGCAATTCGAATCCGATGGTACCCTCCTCCCTCGTTGACCTCACGCCGGAGCGCGCCGTGCCTAAGCCGACCGATATCCGACTCCTGTCGGCTCAAGCGACGACGGAAACGATCGCTTATCGCACGCCGATCAAATTTGGCGGTCGGGTTGTTACCGATGTGCTTCTCGTCGACGTCACGGTCGATGTTGAAACCCGCGATGGCCGGCGGAGCCGAGGCTTGGGCTCGATGCCGCTGGGCAATGCCTGGGCCTGGCCCAGCGGGAATTTATCAGCGAAAGAGACGCTCGACGCGATGCTCGCGCTCACTCGACGGCAGGTGAGCGAAGCCAATCGGTGCACGAGCTTTGGTCATCCGCTGGATTTGACGCGCGAACTGTCGTCGACACACGCGGCGCTGGAGGCCGAAGTGACGCGCGCGGCCAAACTTTCGGCGCCGATGCCCCGTTTGGCCCAACTTGTCGCAGCCAGTCCATTGGAAGCCGCCATCCACGACGCCTACGGCAAGGCCCTCGAGCAGAATTCTTACAACCTGCTGGGACCCAAATGGGTCGGCGCCGATTTGGGGCATTTTTTGTCCGCCGAATTCGCGGGCGAATATCTGGACCGTTATACGTTGCGACAGCCGAAAGCGCGGATGCCGCTATATCACCTGGTCGGAGCGCTCGATCCGCTTTCCGATGCGGATCTGGCAGCGCCGATCAGCGATGGATTGCCCGAGACTCTGCCGCAGTGGATCGCCGCCGACGGATTGACGCATCTGAAGATCAAACTGGCAGGCGACCACCTGGCTTGGGACGTGGATCGCGTGGTGTCGGTCGAAGCGGTGGCCGCGCCGGCTCAACGGCTACGGGGTTGCGCCGACTGGAATTACTCGCTCGATTTCAACGAGAAGTGCGAAAGCGTCGAGTACGTTTTGGAGTTTTTGAATCAATTGGAAGCCCGCTCGCCCGATGCATTTCGCCGAGTGCAATATATCGAACAGCCCACGCACCGGGACTTGCGGGCGCATCCGGAAAACCGGATGCATCGCGCGGCGCGGATCAAGCCGGTGGTGATCGATGAATCGCTGGTGGATTTGGAGAGCCTGATGCTCTGCCGCGAGTTGGGCTATACCGGCGTGGCGCTCAAGACCTGCAAAGGCCATAGCGAAGCGCTATTGATGGGTGCCGCGGCGCAGAAATACGGCATGTTTTTGTGCGTGCAAGATCTCACCTGCCCCGGCCGATCGTTTCTGCATTCGGCCAGCCTGGCCGCGCGGATGCCAGGCGTGGCGGCCATCGAGGGCAACGCCCGCCAATATTGCCCCGCGGGCAATCGCGCCTGGGCCGATCGCTTTCCCACGATGTTTCGCGTGACCGACGGCACACTGGGCACCGCAGTGCTCGATGGGCCGGGGCTGGGGATGGAGTAGGGGTTCGCGATTAGGGATTGGCGGTTGGTGATTCATTTCTAACCCCAATCCCTGGCCGCGGGCGCCGCGTCCAGGCTGATTACCGGGCGAATGATGGCACGGCATCCTTGTTAGGGCAAGGGGGATTTACGGGCTGATGATTTAACGCCTTTTGCCCGCGGCAAGGGGCCGAGCTGCGAGAGCCGGGGACAACGTCCCTGGTTTGCGTTCACAAAATGAAGTTGGCGGCCCCATTGCGGCTTCGATTCCAAAATGGATTGCGTCCCAGGAGCTGTGCCGCAGGCCGTTGTCGCCGTTATCGCGGCTGCAATCAGGCTCACTGCAACCGCCAGCGATTTGCCCCAGAAATTAGACCTGTCCGTTTATTTGCCCCCGCGTGACGAATTCCCGGATAGCCTCAACTCGATGTCGGTGTTGCGAAGCAGCAAGAGGTGCGTTCAGTACTTTGCAAGCTCCTACCGCTCAGTGGCGACCGCGATGACCTCTTGTGCCGTCGACACCGGGGCAGGGTCACCCAGCCTCACGCCCTTCTTCGCGCCGCTTTTCGCCGGTCGGCATCGCTTAACAGGATCTTTCGCAGGCGGATGCTGCCGGGGGTGACTTCGACTAGCTCGTCGTCGTCGATGTACTCCAGCGCCGCTTCGAGCGTCAGCAGGCGGGGCGGCTTCAAGAGGATGTTGCGATCGCTGCCGCTGGCACGCATGTTGGTGAGCTTTTTTTCCTTGGTGGGATTCACGGCCATGTCGCCCGTGCGGCTGTTCTCGCCCACGATCATCCCTTCGTAGACGACATCGCCGGGCCCGACGAACATTTCGGCCCGGTCCTGCAAACCGTCGAGGCCAAACGCCACCGCCTTGCCGGCGGCCATCGACACCAGCACGCCATTGCCGCGTCCGGCGATTTCGCCTTCCATGGGCCGATAGGCCTCGAAGCGATGGTGCATGATCGCGGTGCCCTGCGTGGAATTGAGCAAGCGCGTGCGCAGTCCGATCAGTCCGCGCGCCGGAATGGAGAAAGCCGCGTGCGAGTATTCGCCTCGATTGTTCATTTCCACCATCTGGCCGCGCCGCCCGCCGACCAATTCCATGACCACGCCCAGCTTTTCGTGCGGCACTTCCACGATCAACGATTCGAACGGTTCTTCGGTCAATCCCTTGCGCTCGCGCAGAATCACTTGCGGCTTGCCGACCGAGAGTTCGTAGCCTTCGCGGCGCATGGTCTCAATCAGGATGCTCAAGTGCAGAAGTCCGCGGCCCGAGACCGAGTACGAATCGGTGCCGGGCACCGGAACCACGCGCAGGGCCACGTTGCGTTCGAGTTCCTTATATAACCGATCGCGCAGATGACGGCTAGTGACGAATTTTCCCTCGCGGCCGGCCAAGGGCGAGTTGTTGATGCTGAAGATCATCTGCAGCGTGGGTTCGTCAATCGAAACGCGCGCCAGCGCGCGGCGCTCGAGAGCGTCGCTGATCGTATCGCCGATTTCGACTTCCTCCAGACCCACCACCGCCACGATGTCGCCGGCCTCGGCTTCGGGCACTTCCTTGCGACCCAGGTTGTCGAACGTGTAGAGCGAAGCAACCTTGCACACGGTCGAACGATCGCCCTCTTGCATCAAGGCCACTTGTTGACCGCGCGCGATGCGGCCGGAAAAAATCCGTCCCACCGCGATCCGACCGACGTAGTCGGACCAGTCGAGCGTGGTGGTCAACATTTGCAACGGCGCCTTTGTATCGATCCGGGGCCCGGGAATCTTTTCCAGCGCAAGGTCCAATAGCGGCTGCATCGAGGCGCCCGGCTGGCTGGGATCGTGGGTCGCGTAGCCCTGGCGGCCGCTGGCGTAAATGTAAGCAAAGTCGGCCAGCTTGTCGTCGGCGCCAAGTTCGAGAAACAGGTCGAAAATCTCGTTCAAGACTTCTTTCGGCCGGGCATCGGGCCGGTCAATCTTGTTGATCACCACCAAAGGTTGCAGCCGGGCCTCGAGCGCCTTGGTGAGCACGAAGCGGGTCTGCGGCATCGGGCCTTCGGCCGCGTCGACCAGGACCAACGCACCATCAGCCATCCCCAGCACCCGCTCCACCTCACCACCAAAATCGGCGTGTCCGGGGGTGTCGATGATGTTGATCTTCACGCCGTGGTAAGGAATGGCGATGTTCTTGGCCAGAATCGTAATGCCGCGCTCGCGCTCCAACTCATTGGAATCGAGGATGCACTCGCCTACCAATTGGCTGTCGCGAAATTCTCCGCTTTGGCGCAGCAGGGCATCGACCAATGTCGTCTTGCCGTGATCGACGTGGGCAATGATGGCAATATTGCGAATGTCGTTACGTCGCATAGGGTTTGAGCCGAATCGACTCAAGCGGTGGGGCACGTGGGGTGGGCCGGAAACTGTAAAACATCTTATTATAGCCCCCGCATGCAAGTAGTTATAGCCCGATCCAGCTATCTGGTAGCCGCGGCCGAGGGGGAACGCCGCCAAAAACTCCCAGATTATGCATTCACGCACATGCTATGACCTTGGTTTTTCAGCAAAACGCATTGATTCAAGAAAGTCTGTTCAATCGGCAAAGTTTAACGGTCGATAACAGAGGCGATGTCCCTGGAGACCCGTTCTGTCAGGATCCAAGCCATGGTCGGCCGAATTCTCTTGCTCACCGCTGTTGTCGTCGGTAGTAGTTATCTTGTCGCGCCGGTAGTCGCTCAGGACGCCAATTCGCCGTCAGGGGGCCGTTCGTCCAGCTTGAGCGAACGGCTGGAGCAGTTCCGGCAAGATCTGTTGGGCGAGAGCCAGCCGGGACCGCGCGGCGGTAGTTCGTCAGACGAATCTTTTTCGGCCGACCGCAAGGTAATGGGCCCTCCGCGTTTGGCCCCCCAAAGTCGGGCGCCAAAGCCGGCGCCGCCGCAACGAGCCGCGACGGCTGCTACCGAAGCTCCCGCGCTCGCAGCGCCAGCGGTAACGACTCCGCCGCGATTGCAATCGCAATCAGCCCGCCGGGCGCAAGCCGGTCCCCATTCAGCGACCGTCGAGCCGGCTGACCGTGGAACCCAATACGATGCACAAAAATCGCCTGCTGCGCGCCGCTCGATGGCCAAACAAACCCCGACGCCGGCCAAGCGAGAGGACGCTGATGACATCGACGAACCACGTATCGCCAAGTCGTTGCCGAAGACGGTTGCGCCGAAGGAATTGTCCGAAACAACCGACGAACCGGCGCGATCCAAATCGAGCAAAGCCGGCACGCTGTCCGGCGTGCTTTTTACCACGCAAAGTCCGGCTTTAAGCGTCGAGGCAACCGGCCCACGCAAAGTGATCATTGGCAAAGAGGCGCAATTTACCGTCAAAATCCGCAACGCGGGCGCCGCCGCGAATAACGTGGTCGTCGCCGTCAATATCCCGAATTACGCCGAGGTGGTTTCCGCGCAAACGACCGCCGGGACAGCCCAAGCGCCCGCCGCGGGCGAACGGCGGGAGCCGCTGGAATGGAAAATCAGTCGTCTCGAGGCCCGTGGCAGCGAAACGCTCAACTTGAAGCTCGTCCCTCGCAAAAGCACGCCCTTGGATTTGGCTGTGCAGTGGACTTTCACGCCGGAGGCGTCGCAGACTCTGGTCGAGGTGCAGGAACCCAAGTTGGCGATGACGGTTTCCGGACCGGATGAGGTCCTCTACGGCCAATCGAAAATCTATAAACTGACCGTTTCGAATCCTGGCAATGGGGATACCGAAAACGTGATTGTCGGTTTGTCGCCGGTCGGTCACTCGTCGGACGGCAGCGCGAACCATCGGCTGGGCACGTTGCGTGCCGGTGAGAGCAAGACAATCGACGTCGAACTCACCGCGCGTCAGGCCGGCGTGTTGACCATCAAGGCACAAGCGTTTGCCGACGACGGGCTACGCGCCGAAGCGGCCCAGCAGGTGTTGGTGCGCCGCGCGAGTCTGCGCGTCGAGGTCGAGGCTCCGAGAATCAAATATGCCGGCACGGTCGGCACCTATCACGCAAAAGTCATCAATGCCGGCAATGCCACCGCCGAGAATGTGCAGCTTGCGGCCATGCTGCCGCCCGAAGCGAAGTACGTTTCCAGCAACGCCGGCGGCCGACTCGAATCTCAGCAAGGAAAAGTCAATTGGATGATCGGCACCATGCAACCCGGCGCGGAGCGAGCAATCGAAATGCAATGCTCGCTCAGCGCGCCTGGTGAAAACCGGATGCAGTTCGTCACCGCAGCCGACGGCGACCTGAGCGCCGCCGCCACGTCGAGCACGCGGGTTGAGGCTCTGGCCGACTTGAAGCTCGAGATTCGCGACCCGCAGGGCCCAATCGCAGTGGGAGAAGATACGCTCTACGAGGTACACATTCGCAATCGAGGCACGAAGGCGGCCGACACAATCGACTTGACGGTCTTCTTTTCCGAGGGGCTCGAGGCCGTCGCGGTCGACGGCGGTCCCCACGAAATCGGGCCGGGCCAAGTGGTGTTCAAACCGATCTCCACGCTGGCCGCGGGCGAATCGGCCGTGTTTCGAGTCCGCGCACGGGCCGAGAAAAGCGGCAATCACATCTTTCGGGCCGAAGTCGTGTGCCGATCGTTGCAGACCAAGCTATCAGCCGAAGAAGCCACGCGTTTCTACGGCGACGAGAAGGCGGCTTCGATTGATGCGCGTCGTGAGGGCGAACCCCATCTGGCTCAACCGCGCGAGCTCGCGCCGGCTGAAGAAGCACCCAAATAGTCTGAATAATCGTCCGCTCCCCTCCAGCGGTCGCCAGCACTGGGACGATTCCGCCGGCCTGCGTCCTGCTAGCGGCGATTTAGAACCGAGCTGCCACTTTCACAACTCGTCCCGCGGCCAAGCTTTAAGACGCGCCCAGGCGGCTTCCCGATAACCCATAAAGATATGTTTGTCGGTCGCTGGCCCTCGGCTATAATCCGCCCCCTTGGATCGGACCCACACGATGTTCATATTGGTCGAGCGATACGCTGCACGGACGCATGAGACGAGCTTTGTTGTTCCACGGGCCGATGCTCTCGATGCTGGCGACCTGCGCGCTCGTGGCGGGCTGCGGAACGACGAAATGGTCCGATTCTCCCCGCACGGCGACCGAGCAATTGCTCATCTCGGATGCCGTGGATCGGGCAATCAGCGAGATCGATTTCAGCGAGCTGGCGAATAAAGACGTTTACCTGGACACCCGGTACATCATTACCGTGCTGGACCAGAACTACGTGATCAGCACGCTGCGTCAACACATGCTGGCAAGCGGCTGCATTATCAAAGACAAGCCTGAAGACTCGACCTATGTGGTCGAGGTCCGCACCGGGTCGCTGGGCACCAATCGCCAAGACCTCCTGTTCGGCGTTCCCTCGACCACGCTCCCCACGGTGGGATTGTTGCCGATCGGATCCGCGACCATTCCGGAAATCGCCTTGGTCAAGCGCACCAACCAACAGGGCGTCTGCAAGATCGCCGCGTTCGCCTACGAAAGGCAGTCGGGCCGCCCGGTGTGGCAATCGGGCAATCGCAAAATCGCCAGCCGGGCCAAAGACATTTGGGTGCT
>JACQFF010000283.1 GCA_016200205.1 Planctomycetia bacterium | reverse complement strand
CATACTCCGGCCGGTCGAGCAGAGCGTCAATCAGCTCTTCGCGCTTGCTCGGCGAGGTGCCCGTCAGAAACGCCCGGGCCTCATCCGACGTTGGCAATCGGCCGATGACATCCAAATAGGCACGCCGCAAAAACGTGCCGTCCCCGGCCGGCTCGCTGGGCATGATTGCCAGTTTTTGCAATTTGTCCCATACGGGGCCGTCGATCAGGTTCTTTCGCGGCAGTCGGGCATACAGCTCCTTGTCGAGGGAGCCTGAGAGCGGGATCGCCGTGTTCCAGGTGGCTATCTTGCTCATGTAGCGGACCATAAGGGTCGATTCGCCCGGCAGTGCGCCGGCCGTGACCAGCCCCCGCCCACGTTCAACCGAGACCACGCCCGCTTCGCTCGATTGAAAATCACTTAGCCGGGTCACGTCGCGAATGGAGCCATCTGAATAGTGGGCCGAGACGCGTAGTTGCTCCTGGGCGTGATTGGCCAAGACGTGTTCGACCGGATCGAGCGTGATATGGTCCAACCGGGGAGCGCTGGCGGTCTTGCGCGGCAATCCGGCGGCAATCCAGCGGCGGACCGTTTCGTATTCGGCACTGTCGCGCTTCAACCGCTCGCCGCCGCCGTGGGGCAGGCGCAGCGATGCTTTGCGCAGCAGCAGACTATTGTCGGGCGCCCCGGGAAATACCCGCCGGCCGTGGGCTTCCTTGACGATCGCGCCGTAGTCGAATTCGGGATCGAAACCCAACAGCGAAAGTTGAAAGCCGTTCTGGCCCCGCGACTTGCCATGACAGGCCCCGGCATTGCATCCGGCCGCCGTGAGCACCGGCAGGACATCGAGTTCGAAATTGACCTCGCCCCGCAACACGGGCGCCGCGCCCGCGGGCTCGTCGGCGCGCGCTATGCCGCAAACCAAGGCCATGGCGCCCCAGGCGATGACTCGCTGGTGGAGTGAGCACAACATGAAGTGTGCCAGGTGGGAGGGATGGCGTGCGGGGAAAGCGCTACAGGGCTTCACTGTAGACGATTTTGGCCGAGGAATCAACGTTTATTGATGCGTGGCCGATTATTTGACCACACTCACCGTCGGCAGGGCCTCTTTGAGCTTGGCGACTCCGGCGTCGGTGGCTTGGGATTGCCAGAGGTAGAGCTTTTTCAAATTCTTCAGTCCTTTCAGATGGTCCAAACCGGCATCGGTCACGGCGGTGCCGTAGAGGTTTAGATATTCCAGATTGGCCAGGTCCTTCAAGTGGACCAGCCCGGCGTCGGTGATTTTGGTCTTTTCCAGATGCAGCCGATTGAGGGTCGCGATTCCGGCGAGATTGACCAGCCCGGCGTCGGTGATTTGCGTGTCCTTCAAATCCAGTTGCACCAGCTTCGGCAGCACTTTGACGCTGGCCAAGCCCTCGTCGGTCAGCGCGGTTCCGCCCAGGTGAAAATCGACGACCAGCGAATCGTCGTTCATGGCCAGGGCCTGCACCGTGCCGCCGATTTTTTGAATCTTGGCGATCGCCTCGAGCACGGCGGGCGACGGCGGAGCCGCGGGGGTGGCGGTTGGGGCGGGCGTTGCCGGTGCCGGTTCGGCCGGCTTGGCCGCGACGGCGGCGGCCGGGGCCAGATCGCCGCCGGGCAGTTTGTGCTGAGCGATCAGTTCGCCAAACGTCGGCGATTTGTCGTCGCCCGATTTCATGGCCGCCACGGCATCCAGCGCGGCGATGATTTCGGCCTTGCACTTGTCGGGCTCGGCCTGTAGCCGCTCGGCTTTGAAATTGTCCTTCTTGATAAGCATGCTCAATTGCTTGCCGTAGGCGTTGCGCATTTTCTTGTCGGTGGTGCCCACGTGGCAGACCTGGCACTTGACGGTCTTGGTGATCAGTTCAGCGAACGCCTTGTCCTTCTCATCGGCCGAATCGGGCTTGGTGTACTTGGCCACCCACTCTTTCGAAAAAGGCGGAATTGCCTGGGCCGAAGGAACTTTTGTATGAACGGCAGCCGCCGCGATACATAGCGTCAAGAGGAGTGCTCGTCGTTGAGTCATCAGTGTGTCTCTCCGGAAATAGAACAAAACCCCAGGATCTCCGATTCAGACGACTATTATGGGTAGAAGCCAGCGACCGAGTCAAATCCGACGGAAGCCGCGTAGCGGGGGGCGGCAACGGAATCCTCGATCCGGCCGATAATCGGCTGGTTTTTGTCCAGCGATCCGCGGGACGGCGGCGGCCGAGCGGCGGCTTTCGCGGCATGTCGCCGGCATGATACGATAACCACGTGCTCAGTCCGCACTGTCAGATATCCGATCCGTCGCGCGAAACCCTCGTGTAGTGAATCACCCGTCCCCCGGTCAAAAACGTGTCGTGGTCATTGGCGGCGGCATCACCGGCCTGGCCGCCGCGCACGGCCTGGCCGAACTGGATCCGAAGCTGCAAATCACACTCGTCGAAGCCGGCAACAGGCTGGGCGGGGTTTTGGAGACGGTTCACCGCGACGGCTTTTTGATCGAGCGCAGCGCCGACAATTTCATCGCCAACGTCCCCTGGGCGGTGGAACTGTGCCGGCGGATCGGCTTTGCCGAGCAATTGATTCCCACTTCCAGCCAGCAGCGCAATGCGATGGTGGTGCGCAAAGGCCGCCTGGAGAAAATCCCACCGGGATTCATGCTCATGGCACCCTCGCGGATCTGGCCGCTGGTGACCACGCCGATATTGAGCCCTTGGGGCAAATTGCGGCTGTTGTGCGAGTATTTCGTTCCCCGTCGAAAAACCGACGGCGACGAAAGCCTGGCCTCGTTCGTCCGCCGGAGGTTGGGCCGCGAAACGTTCGAGCGGATCGTGCAGCCGTTGGTGGGCGGGATTTATGCGGCCGATCCGGAAAAGCTCAGCCTCGAGGCCACCTTGCCGCGGTTCGTCGAGATCGAGCGCCGCTACGGCAGCTTGATCCGCGGCGCCTTGCGGCAACGGACCGCCTCCAGCGAGGAAGAAGCGGAAGCCGGCAGCGGAGCCCGTTACGGGCTGTTCGTCACGCCGCGCGCGGGCCTCTCCAGCATGGTCGCGTCGATCGCGGCAAAACTACCCGAGGGCAGCGTCCGGCTCAACAGTCCGGTGGAACAGATCACGCGCGAAGCAGCGGGGACCTGGAAGATTCGCCTGGCCGCGTCCGGCGCCAATCCGGCCGATTTGGAATGCGACGCTCTGATCGTGGCGGTGGGGGCTGATCGCGCCGAGAGGCTAATCGAAGGCTTCGATCGCGAACTGGCCGCGGATTTAGCTCGCATTCCGTACGCGGGAACCACGATCGTCTCGTTGGCTTACCGCCGCGACAAAATCCCGCACGCTCTGGACGGATTTGGGTTTGTCGTGCCAGCCGTGGAAAACCGTCGCATTCTGGCCGGCAGTTTTTCGAGCGTCAAATTCGCCGGCCGCGCGCCCAACGGCATGGTGCTCGTGCGAGTGTTTTTTGGCGGAGCCTGCCAAAGTGAATTGGCAGAACTGCCCGATGAGGAGCTGCGCACGATCGCGGCCGACGAATTGCGCGCACTATTGGGAACGCAGGGTGCGCCCGTGTTGTGCGACATTGCCCGCTGGCGCCACTCGATGCCGCAGTAT
>JACQFF010000282.1 GCA_016200205.1 Planctomycetia bacterium | reverse complement strand
GCCAATCGTCGCGTATTGACGAAGATGAGCGTGCTGCGATGCTCGGCAATCAATTCGGTAAGTCGCGAGTAAATCTCGGCCCATTGCTCGTTCGAGCAGACGGCCGAAAGCTCGCTGGGCGGTACTTCGATTCCCAAATCGAGCTCGCGAAAATGTCCGCCATCGATGATGCGACAGTCGGGCTGGCTCGCCGCGTCGACCCGATCGGTGCCGACCAGGAACCGGGCGATGCCGTCGATCGGCCGCTGCGTTGCCGACAAGCCGATCCGCACCGGAGGCCGCGAGCAGAGAGCTTCCAACCGCTCCAGCGAAAGGGCCAGGTGCGAGCCGCGCTTGTCGCGAACCAGGGCGTGAATCTCATCGACGATGATGGTCTCGACGGAGCCCAGCAGTTGGCGGCTTTTTTGCGAAGTCAGCAGCAGATACAACGACTCGGGCGTGGTCACCAGAATGTGCGGCGGGCATCGGAGCATCTTCTGTCGCTCGGAAGCCGGCGTATCGCCCGTGCGGACCAGGGCGCGGATGGGCAGGGGGCCGTAACCGGCCGCGGCGGCCAGTGCGCTGATTTCGGCCAGCGGTACTTCGAGATTACGATGAATGTCGTTGCCCAGCGCCTTGAGCGGCGAGACGTACACCACGTAGGTCTTTTCTTCCAGCGTGCCGTCGAGCCAACGCCGCAGCAGCCGATCGAGGCAGACCAAAAAAGCCGCCAGCGTCTTGCCCGAGCCGGTCGGTGCGGCGATGAGCGTGTTGCGGCCGGCCGCGATTTCCGGCCAGCCGCGCTGCTGCGGATCGGTGGGTTGGCCAAAGCGGCTGCTGAACCACTGCTCGACGAGCGGATGAAAGAAATCGAGGGCCATTCCCTAATCATAGGCTCCAACAGGTGGCCCGGGCAGGGGCTAGCCCGGAGCCGACCGACCGACCTTCATTCCTTTAGGCTTAGCTCGATCACGATCGCGTCGCCCCGTGGCGGCTGGATCGCGAAGAGCGGAAATTTTCTGTAGGCCGGGTCGGCCAATTTCAACTTGAGAAACCCCGTTGCCAGCGGCGGGCCGTAGCCGTCGGGGTCCAGCGACGCGATTTCGCCGGCAGCCACCCGCAGGCGTACGCCTTGCGGCCAACTTAACAGATTGCCTTCACGTGTCGGATTTCCGTGGCACCACCACGACCATGCGCCCGGCACGCGGCGGCGGATAGTGACCTTTTGCTCTGGCCGATTCAACGCAATCTCGAGCGTCTTTTCGCCCGAGGCGTCGGCGCAGCGAATCGTGGCCGTGGCCATATCGTCCTTGAGCGATTGGGTCGTCAGACCGGGGCCCTCGCGAGTGGCCATGGGCTCGATCAACACGGGCAGGCCGCCGGCGTGGACGACCACTTCTCCTTTGCGCACCGCCACCAGCAGATCGTCGCTCGCCCACGACGAGCGCAAATAGGCTTCGTCCACCGAGGGAAAGTGGTAGGAAAGTTTTGCGTTCGCCTCGGGCTCGGCGCGCACGTTCGGATCGAACCATAAAAACGCATACCCACCCAATTCGAACAACAGCGGCTCGCCGTGCGGCGTGACGTAGCGAGTCTTTTGGATTTGGCCAAGCGTTTCGTCCCACAAGGCCAGGCGCTGACAAATGCCGCGGCGATATTCGCGGGCCAAACAAATCAGAATCGGAGCGTAATAATCGAGTTGGCCGTACGAGGGTTCGAGCACGACATTGGCATGGTCCTGATCGTAACCGCTCTTGCGATGCGTGGCGATCGAAGCCAGCGCCAAATCGGCGTTCATCCGCTCGGCATGCGTCTTGAACAGATCGCGCCCCGTCACGCGGCGCAGCGGATCCAAAAAGAACAATCGGTAATGCATCGTCGAGGCCCAGAACGTGCTGCCTTCGATTTGCGCTCCGTCGGGCGCCAAACCTTGCGGCAGCAGGTGCTCGTCGAACTTTTTGATCGTCGCCTCGAGCCAGGCATGCGCTTGAGGAACTTCGTCCAACAGGGCCAATGCGGCCACGCCGAACGATCCCCATTCGACAACAGCGTGATGCGTGTGGAAGCCGGGACCGGCGATGGAGAGCGTGCTGAAATATCCAGCGAAATACGTTTGACCGATACTGGTCAGCGCCGCGCGAACTTCCTCGCGCTCCGCGGCGCTAAAGCGATCGAACGCCAGGTCGTAGCCAACCGCCAATCCCTTGAGCAACCGGCAGACGGCATAAGCCTTCGAGCCGTTGGGTTCGTCGTCCGCCTCGCGCTTCCAGGCCCGGCAACTGGCCAACACCCAATCGCGGGTTGCGTCGCCGTAACGGGCTTCGCCGCTGAGCGCGTACGTGAACGCCAGATGCTCGGTGATCGCCAAATCGGCCATGATGCCGTAAAACCGATCGTACAGATTCTCGTAGATCGGGTCGGGCGAAATCGGCGCGATCCAAGTCTTGCGCGGCGTTTGCGTCATGCACCATTGGGCCGATTCTTCCATGTTCTTCCAAATGCGCTCGTGCACGCCGGTGGTGCGCAACGCCCGCAGCCGCGGCAAATCGGCGGGGGTGCAATAGAGTCGAGGATGCGTCCGCCTGGCGGGATCGCTTGATTCGGACCGGCTGGTGTCGGCCGCCGGCGCCCATTGGGCCGGCAGAAGTAGCGCAAGCGACAGGAGACCGTGCAACGGCTGCTTGAATCGCGTTGGAGCCGGAGGATTTGGGACCGCAGACATCTTGAGATTGTCCTCGCGTGGGCCCGCTCTCACCGATTGTGTCCGCCGGGGGAACCGACTGCAATCGAAAGTTGGAAAACCCCCCCGAGCCCGTGAGAATAAGCTGGACGCCGATTGCGAACTATTTACCTCATCGCCGCCAGGGATTACGTTTGAACCGGACGATGAATCGAGATCACGCCGGACGGCGTTGTGGGTTTTCGCATGCTCGCACTAATCCCCCGGTTAAACCGCGCGCTGTCAATACTCGCCTGCTCGGGGGTGTGGCTGGCATTGTCGAATTGCCCAACTCATGCCCAGGGCTACTCGCCCGAGGAGGCGCCGCGGCGAATGAAGCTGCCCGAGGGGCTCGAAGTGCAACTCGTGGCCAGCGAGCCAATGGTTCGCCAGCCGGTAGCCATCGAATTCGACGATCGGGGCCGGCTGTGGGTGATCCAATATTTGCAATATCCCAATCCAGCCGGATTGACTCGGGCGAAAGTCGATCGCTACTCGCGCACCACCTACGACCGATTTCCGGAGCCGCCGCCCCGCGGGCCGCGGGGCGCCGACCGGATCACGATATTGGAAGACGCCGACGGCGATGGCCGAGCCGATCGAGCGAAGGATTTTGTCGGTGGGTTGAACCTGGCATCAGGTTTGGCGTTTGGACACGGTGGCGTGTTCGTGTTGCAGGTTCCGTATTTGTTGTTCTACGCGGATCGCAATCATGACGACGCGCCGGATGGCGATCCCGACGTGCTACTGGGCGGCTTCGGCATGGAGGACGCCCATTCGGTGGCCAATTCGCTCACCTGGGGACCCGATGGCTGGCTCTACGGTTGCCAAGGGAGCACGGTGACTTCGAACATTCGCGGCATCGAGTTTCAGCAAGGCGTGTGGCGCTATCATCCGATCACGCACGCCTTCGAGCTTTTTTGCGAAGGGGGCGGAAATTCGTGGGGGCTCGACTTCGACGAGCACGGCAACCTGTTCTACTCGACGAACTACGGCGGCTACGCCATGTTGCACGGCGTGCAGGGAGCCTACTACTGGAAACAGTTCGGCAAGCACGGCGCGCTGCACAACCCGTACGCGTATGGCTATTTTGATCATGTGCCGCACAAGGATTTGCACGGCGGCCATGTGACGGTCGGCGGAATCGTTTATCAGGGCGATTCTCTTCCACCCCAGTTTCGCGGCAAGTACATCGCCGCCGACTTGCTCGGCCACGCCGCTTACTGGCACGAATTGCATCCGCGCGGCTCGACCTTTAGCGCCAGCTTTGCCGGCGACCTGTTGATCGCCAACGACACCTGGTTTGCGCCCAGCGACGTGACCATGGGGCCCGACGGTTCGATCTACATTTGCGATTGGCACGACCAGCGCACGGCGCATCCCGATCCGGACGCCGAGTGGGACCGCACGAATGGCCGCGTGTACCGCATCAAAGCCAAACAGCGTGCCTCGAGGACAGTGACGCAGTTGACGGATCTACCCAGCAAGAAACTCATCGCAATGCTGGCCGGCGAGAACGACTGGTACGTCCGCAAAGCCCGGCGCATCTTGGCCGATCGCCGCGATTCGGAGGTGATTCTCCCGCTCCGCACGCTGGTGATGGAGAGCGAAAACGATCACGAAGCGTTGGAGGCCCTGTGGGCTTTGAACGTCAGCGGCGGCGTGAGCGATGAATTCGCCGAAAAACTGCTCAGCCACTCGAACGACGATATACGCTGGTGGAGCGTGCGGCTGCTTGGCGATGAAGAGTGTGTTTCTCCGGCGATCGCCAGGCGAATGGTGGAACTGGCGGCCGGTGATCGAAGCGTGGCGGTTCGGAATCAACTGGCGTGCACCGCCAAACGTCTATCGGCCGGCCAGGCGCTGCCGATCGTCAAACAGCTTGTCGCGCGGAACGAGGACAGCAACGATCCGCTGCTGCCGCTGCTGTTGTGGTGGGCCGTTGAAAAGCATTCGATCGCGGCACGCGAGGAGGTGCTGGCGATGTTTACCGAGCCGGCCGTTTGCCAGTTGCCCCTTGCGCGGGAAACGATTTTATCTCGATTGATCCGCCGCTATGCGGCTGAAGCCACCGAGGCGGGCTACCTGGCTTGCGCGAGATTGCTAGCCGCTACGCCCGCGCCGCACCGCGACAAAATGTTGGCGGCGCTCGACCTGGGACTCAGAGATCGCTCGACAGCTCGCGGCGGAAGCGCCGGCGACTTGTTCGCTAAACTTGCGGTTGTCGAGACCGGCACGCATCTTGCAAAAAATCAATTGCAGGACATCCCCGCGCAGCTTGGGCGGCAAATCGATGCAGCCTGGCAGGACGGCACGACCGATATCACATTGATTCGGCTGGCGGCCCGACTGGGACGCCCAGCGGCACAAGACCGAGCGGTCGCTCTGGCCGCGGACGGGCAAACACCGCTCGCCAGGCGCATCGAAACGGTTCAGCTTTTGGGTGAGGTAGGCCAGCCGTCGAGCGTGCAGCCGCTATTGAAACTGGTCTCCAGCTCCGAACCGCAGCCACTCCAATCGGCGGTGCTCGACGCGCTGCGGCAATTCGAAGGCGAGGGGATTGCCACCGTCCTGTTGAGGCAATATCCGACCATGGAGCCCGGCTTGCGCTCCAAAACGTGCGATGTGCTGTTGAGCCGCAAGCCCTGGGCCGCGCGGTTGCTGGAGGGTATCGATCAAGGAAAATACGCGGCCAAGGACATTGCCGTCGATCAACTGCGGCTCGTTTCGCTGCACAACGACGAGCGGCTAAATGGGCTGGTAAAAAAACACTGGGGCAGCATCCAAGGGGGCACGCCCGAGGAGCGGCTGGCCGAAATGCGGCGGATCAACAACGATCTGCGCGCCGGCCGCGGCGATCTCGCCTCGGGCAAATCGCTGTTTGCGAAACATTGCGGCACGTGCCATAAGCTGTTCGGTGAAGGGAACCAGATTGGCCCCGAGCTGACCCACGCCAATCGCAAGAATACCGACGAGCTGCTCTCCACGATCGTCAGCCCCAGCGCCGTGATTCGCAAGGAATATATGAGCTTTGTGGTGCAAACGACCGATGGGCGCGTCTTGACCGGACTGTTGGTGGAACAGAGCCCCAGCAGCGTGACGCTGTTGGGCGCCAAGAATGAGCGGACGATGATCGAACGTGACAAGATCGAAGCGATCAACGAGTCGCCGACGTCGTTGATGCCGGAAAACCTGTTGAGCCAACTAAAGCCGCAAGAAGTGCGCGACTTGTTCAGCTACTTGCAAAGTGAGCCGGCCACGAACGCCGCGCGATAGTTTTCAGAGACAGTGTTTCAAGATATCTCCCTCTCCCTCCGGGAGAGGGCCGGGGTGAGGGTCCGCCCGCGGACGAAGGAGCGCTCACTCTTGCCTCTCCCATCGGGAAGAGGGGTCGCAAGCAGGCTCCAAGTGATGCCAGCCAGTTTTCGATTCAAAGGATTTGTGCGATGCCAGCTCACTCACTCAACCGCTCACGCCGCGAGTTTTTGAACTCTGGCCTTGCGGCCGCCGCCGGACTGGTCGCGGGCCGAAATCTCTTGCGAGCCGACGACCCCGCTGGCGCTGCCAAAAACGGCAACAAGGCGCAGATCGCCATCACGCTCGATCTGGAGATGAGCCGCAACTTTCCCGTCTGGGAAGAAATGCGCTGGGATTATGAAAAAGGGAACCTCAACGAAGAAACCAAGCGCTACGCAGTCGAGGCTTGCCGCCGCGTGAAAGCCCAGGGTGGGGTGCTGCATTGTTTTGCCGTCGGCCGGGTATTGGAGCAGCCAAACGTCGACTGGCTGAAAGAAATCGTGCAAGCTGGCCATCCGGTGGGCAACCACACGTACGATCATGTCAACGTGACGGCGACCAGGCCCGAGGACATTCAATTCCGCTTCAATCGTTCTCCTTGGTTGATCGAAGGCAAGCAGCCGTCGGAAGTGATCCGCGAGAATATTCGCCTGGCCGGCGTGGCCTTGAAGACCCGTGTCGGCATCACCGCGGCTGGCTT
>JACQFF010000299.1 GCA_016200205.1 Planctomycetia bacterium | reverse complement strand
TAGCTCGTGAGCTTCCAAATTCGGCAGATAACCGATCCAATCGTTGGCCAGTTCCGCGACGTAGGTATACTTGAACGGCGAGCGGTTTTTAATGTCGACGCCGAAGATCGTGAAGTATTCGGCCGGCGCGCCGACAATCGCCACGTCGCCAATCAAGATCGCTTGCAGCACGGTTTCGCGGGCCTTACCTTGCTCGGGCTTGAGCTGCCGGCGCATGTTGCGAAACACCTCGATGACCGAGTCGGCGCCGGCGGCCATCCGCTTGCGGGTATAGCGTGAGACTTTTTCATCTTCAACCGATTCGTCGAACGTGCGAACCTTGAATTGGAACGGCCGCTTGAGCGACGCCAATTTCGTAACCGCGTGGGGTTCCGCCCGCGAAAGAGCTTCGGTAATCGCCTTCTTCATCCGCCGCACGGCCTCGTCCGTGGACACACCGGTAATGTTGTGCGTCGAGCCGGACGCGCCTTCGAGAAATGAAACGGTGCAGCCCAGCTCGCCCTCCAATTCCTGCGCGGCCAGGCCGTAAAAGCTCGGCGAGCGGAGCCCGGGTTTGCGCGTGCCGATCGTGTGGGTCGAATGGTTGTAGATCAAGGCCCGCAACTTTTGATCGGACCCACGAAAGGCCAGCACCGGCAATTGCGGATCGAAGGGCCCGGTGTGGCGCAGGGAATCGTCCATCGAGCCGCCCCACCAGATGGTGTTGTCGGACAACAGCACGCGGCTGTTGGCACCCACGGTGTTTTCTTCGCCCAGCTTGAACAAGAACTCTGCTTCGCCGCCGGCCAGTTTCGCGTTGGCTTGCTCGACCGCTTTGACGATCGCGTCTTGTACCCGCCCCGTAAACACGTCATTGCGGACGTAGCCGTGCACGGTGGCGGTACAGGGGGCGTGGTGCGTATGCGTGGCGTTCACCAGCACGTTGGCCGGCGGAATGCCCGTCGATTTTTCGATCTGAGCCAGCGCCGGGTCGACGAAATCGCGCGTGACAAACAGGATATCGCAAGCCACGATGGCCACTTTGCCCGCGCCGGGTTTTTCCAAAACCACCGCGACCGCGCGCAGCTCGCCTTCCTGGCCACTGGCCTTGCCCGGCCCGATGCCGCCGGCGATCACCATCGAGTCGTCCGCTTCGAGATTGACCGCCGCCGCGCCGACGCGAATATCGGCGGCGCACAGGAAGCTGCCAACAAGCTCTCCGCATATTCCAAGAAGACTCGATCCAAGGAGGATCACGAAGGACGCACGTTTTGCAAATCGACCAATACATCCGGTTAGGTTCATTTCGTTCATACCTTCACAACTTGATCTCTATCGGTTCGTCGGAGCGACCATTTTTCCCAAACAGCTGTCCAAAATTATAGCGCCATTGCAGCGCAAAGCTCATCCCAATTTGCCCATCGAGCGGACCGCTGCGGAAACGCCGCCATTCGTACTCGCTCGGAGGTCGGGCCGCGTCTTTCAGCACCTCGAGAACCCAGTTTTCGGCTGCCTCTATAACGGCGATGTGCGCAGGATGTACTTTCTGGATTCTGTTAATCGCATCGAGATCGGCGTCGGGAATTACGGGCTTGTCGTTTTTGAGTGCGGCGTTGTTCCTCCGTACAAAATCGGTATTGGATTCTTTGATACGCTTCAAGACGATTTGCTCATCTCGCATCCCGTCGATCAGTTTCAGCAGCCATCGAGCACGCCAGTCGCTTTGATTTACGTAGGCCAGAAAACGAAAAAGCTTTTGTGCCGTTGCTTCATTCTCTTTGATCAGCCAGCTGCGATGCCTCTTCGCAAGATTACAAAGATTCCTGTCGGCTACTTGCGTATTTTTCAAATACCGCGAATCGATGATCTGCAATTGCAACGGCGGCGTTTTTTTCTTGGCCTGATAATCCGTCAATAACACAACTATGTCGAATTCGCTTCCCAGCATTCGGTGGTAGGCTGAAATGAACGGTTCGCTTGTGCAATAGTTCTTGGAGGGCGATTTGACGCCAAGATCCAAGTCGGGAAGGTCAACGCCTCGGGCCGGGTTGATTTTCAACTGACGGATGCCCGCGTCCGCCAAGATCGAGGTCTCAAGGATCCCCACGAACAGCATTTCCACAACGCTGCCGATTGTTTTTCCATCAAGATTCGGCAGTACTCCTTCGCTCTCAAGCGCGCGGTACCAATGCGGTAGAGTGCCACCCCCTCCGATTCTCGCAAGGACCGCCTCTAATTTCTTCACTCCCCTACCACGCAGAACAGAGTTCATTTGCGATACGGCTTTGCTTAGGTTCTCTCGCACGATTCCGCGCAATTTGACTTTGTTATGCATCGGCAAACAGCTTTCGTTGAAGTCTCTTGCGAGGTAGTTTTTCGACTGCCGTGCCGGAAGACAACATCTGCCGAAGCACCCAAAGCGCCATCGGGGGTGGAACAGCGTTTCCATAGAGCGCATACTGATCGTAAATCGAAACACATTCGCAATGGTCATCAGGGAACCCTTGCAATCGCGCGTATTCCACGTTCGTCAACCGTCGGTAACGTCCGTCGATCGCATACCGCTCGTAATGCCGACTGGCTGTCGACGTAAGCGTTGGCGAGAGTCCATTGATGCCAAACACGGTATACCCCATTCGCGCACCGCCAGCCTGGTTCACCAGAATCTCCACGCCATCGATAAATTTGGTCACACGTTTGCTCTCTTTGATTCGCCGTACGGTCGATTCAGTGAAATCAAATTGATGAGACACGTCTTGCTCGAGGAACTCGCGTAGCAGGACCTTTCGTTCCGTCGCATGGAATTCGTCTAAGTCGCCGCCGTAGAACCGTCCACATTCCGCGAGCCCCCAGTTTGGGAATTTTCGTCCGTGATCGCCGATGCCGTTCCACTGAGTTGTGTCGGCGACTATGGACGGATCGACTTTCGATTTGCGGAAATCCTGCGGATTCGCGAGCCGAATCGTGCCGCGTGAAGTTGACTTTTGATCGGCTTGGCCCTTGCGGCGAATTCCGACAATAAATACTCGATGGCGGTTCTGCGGCAGACTGAAATTCGTCGCGTTAAGCAGCCGCCACTCGATTCGGTAGTCTAGATTTGCCAAAGAGGCGAGAATCGTCGCGAAATGCGCGCCAGACTCCATCGTGAGAAGCCGCTTGACATTCTCCAGAACGAAGAATTTGGGACGGTGTTCTTGAAGAACCTCGATTACGGTACTGAACAATGTTCCGCGAGGGTCGCGAATTCCCTCTTTCTTGCCCGCACTGCTGAATGGCTGGCAAGGGAAGCCCGCAGTCAGCAAATCGTGAGCCGGAATATCGGTTGCCAGTATGTTTATATCCCCTTCGTGGAACTCCTCGGATCCGAATTGGTCACGATAAACTCTTCCAGCCTTTGGACAGCAGTCATTCGCCCAGACAGTTCTAAGGTGAAGTTTCTCCGCAGCAACGCGAAAACCCCCAATTCCCGAAAAAAGTTCAACCGTCTTCATCCGTAGAGACCCAGTTCCTTCTTGAGCCGCCGCTTCAATACACCTGGCGAATCCAATTCACACTGCCAAACTATTATCACATCCCATCCAGCTTGTTTCAATTTGGCGTAATTCCGGCGGTCCCTGCGTTGATTGGCGATAAATTTCGATCTCCAAAACTCGCGATTACCTTCCGGTGTTGTTGTGCGCCGGCATGCATTGTGACGATGCCAGAAGCAGCCATGAACAAAGACGACCTTTTGCAAACCCGGAAAAACCAGATCGGGAGTGCCCGGCAATCGACCGTAAAGCCGAAAACGGTAACCCATGGAATGGGCCATGCGTCTTACGGCCAATTCGGGCCTCGTTCCCTTGCCACGCACGCACGCCATCAATTCACTGCGCTTTGCCGCTGTCAGTCGATCCATCAGTCCACAACCATTATTTCTTGATCAGCCAGATTTCCGAGACCTGGCAGCCGCGTCCGTTGTCGCCTAAATTCGGCTCGCGGTACCAGCTCAAATCGAGTTCGCCTGATTTCGTGGCTGTCGGCGGAATGTCGAACTCCACGGGGCCGTACGGGACTTTCTTGGCGATGAAGGGATGCACTTCGATGGTTGCGTTGGCCATGCAACGGATTTTCTTCTTGGGGGCGTCGCCGCCGTAGACCACGCGAATCTTGTATTCGGCGTTCGTGTCCAGGCCGTCGTAGTGCATGTTCAGCGGGGTCTCGACCAGCGATTCGGCGTGATCTTTCCACGACGCTCGCATCGGCCCAAAACCCGCGAAGCCGGTGTGGGAGGATTCCAAGAACGCCGGGTCTTTGTCAAAACCGGGACCGACGACCAGGTGCGGCTGGAAATCGCGCTTGCCCAAATCGTCGTAGAAACCGCCGGGGCCCGGATTCGTCCAATTGACGATTTCGTCGATGCCCTTGAGCCGCTCCCCTTCGACCGACATGTTGCGCAATGCCGCGAAGCGTTCTTTCAACCATAGCCGGCTGTTGAGCGGAGCGTCGACGGTGTCGAGCGTGGCGCCGCGATCGACGCTGATGGCTTTGTGGCGCGAGACGCTGGTCTGCATTTTGATGCTGGCAAACAGGGCATCGGCGAGCTCAAAAACTCGGGAGCGCCAATCGGTGGCCACGCGAGTCTCGGCCGAGTCCAAAATCTTTTCCGCTTCGGCCATGGCCGCCAGCGCGCCGCTCTTGCCGGCCAGGCGGAGCCGGTCCATGGCCCGCTCTTCAAGTTCGGTCTCGTAAATCAGTCGAGCCCGCACGTATGCATCGTAGTAGGCCCGATAGAGGGCTTGCTGAAAACGCCAGTTTTTCATGATCTCCGGCGAGGCCTTTTTTTCCATCGACTGAAACTGTTCGAGCGTGACGTACACCCCTTCGTTCGTGAGCAAGGGGCCTTGCCAGTTGCGCTCCAAGGCCAACAATCCCTGGGCAAAATCGTCGGCATACCGATCGCCGATGTAATAGCGGCCGAAATCGCGCAAGATGTCGATGACGTTGGCACCGGGATCCCAACCCAGCCCACTCCACACCGCCTTGTTCACGTCGTCGTTGCAGCCTTCAGAGTATGTGAGAAAGCCAATCGTATAGGGCTGGAGCAGACGGAAAATCGTGGCCTGATCCAGGGGACGAGGATTAATGGCTTCGCGGGAGGACGTCAATGCGTGGGCCAGATCCCAGTCGGGCACGGGATATTGGCACTGCCGGCTATGGGTAATGTCTGGGTAGTGCCGAATCGGGTACTTGGCCGGAATCGCTGCCCGCAGTTGCTTGAGACTCACGCGATTTTGTGGCCCAAACACGATGCCGCTCAACCAGGCCGGCTCGGTCTGCATGATGCCGTAAAATTCTTCCAACCAGTTCTGGTTGAAACTTTGCGGCGACATCCACATCTGTGCTTTGGGATGATACTTGTGTAGTAACTCGGTTTGTTTTTCCAGTAGCGCCATCAAATACTTGGGCTGAGTATGGCCCGGATCGCCGCCGGGCACGAAGATCACGTCGATCCGCGGCAGCTTCTCGTACACCTCGCTCCATTCCTTGAGCGCGGATTCGACCGTCTGTGGATCGGAGTAGTCCTTGTCCATGGCCGGATACCAAACCCACACATCGAGGCCATATTCGTCCGCCACGCGCGACATGCCGACCATCATCTCCATTGGCGGCAGCGGAAAGTGAGGGCTGGTCTTGTCGTCGTCGCTCCTTGGCGGAATCAGTTCCACCGCATTGCAGCCGAACACGGCCAGGTCGCGGTAGTATTGCTCCCATTGGGCCAAATCCCACGCGTCGTAGCTATTGGTTTTCGGACGATAGCCGAGCTGATGGCCGCGCAGCGGATACGCCGGCGCGGTCGTGACGTTCAAGCCGTCTTCAAGCGTGATCTTGCCGCGGTTCAGGTGCATGTGGCGCAACAAGTAACCAACGCCAAACAGCACGCCGCGGGCATCGTTGCCCAAGACCGCCACGTGCGGGCCGTCGCTGCGGATGCGAAACCCCTCAACCTTGTCAGCTGCCTGTTTGTCCGGTGCGTCGGCGAACTTGTCGGCAATCGGTGCCGCATGCGATGCGACGAGCACAGCCGGCCCATTGTCGGCGGGCCAGGTGCTCGTGACCGGCCAGCGAATTCCCGTTCGCTGTTGCACTTCGTCGACGAGCATGCCGACCGCTTTTTTCTCCGGGCCCGAAAGATTGGCCGGCGTGACCACAACCGCGTGGCTCAAATCAGCAGCCGTCGCGCGGGCAATGCACGTCAACAAGATCAAACAATTCAGCACCGCGGCAGTTCGAAGCATGGATGCGCCTATTCGTGTCGGTGTAGGGGATGCGAGCAATCAGCGAGTTATTTTGACCTGCGGCCAATCGCGCAGCAAGCCGCCGGTGCAATCAGATTAGCGTGCCGGTCGTGCGCGGAGTGGTCCGCGGGTAGCCCAGACAACATGTTGTCTGGGTGCCGAAGGCACAAGAGGGGTCCGAGTTGAGGTTCGAATGGCGCGGAACCTCTCAGAAAACCCTCGTGTTGCTTCGCAACACCGACAACAAGTTGTCGGTGGTACCCCACGAAACGAGAGCGGATTACTTTCGCTTTAGATGCCCGGCGCTCGAATGGAAGTATTTCTTCCGGCGGCTGTCAACGGCGGCGGGCTCGTCGACCTGGCGATTCTTCAAGTCGTCCAAATTGGCCGCGCAGGTGCGGCAGCCGGAAACTTCCAAGTGAAATCGGACAAATCCCGCGATGTCCGCGCTCAAGACGCCCAGCAAAAAGCTACCCAACTGTTCGCGAGACGGGCAGCTCAGCCGGTGCCGGCGCCAAATCTCGCCCAGCGAATGCACGCCGGCGTCGCGGCGGGCGTTGATGGCCACGAGCTGCTCGGCCAGCTTCGGTTCGTCGCGCAGCGCTTGCTCGATGCGGGCCATCACCGCCGTCGGCAAGCCCTCGTCGAGGTAGGCTTCCAGGTCAGACTGGCTCGGACGCTGTGACATAAGAAGTTTCCCTCTCCCGTTGGGAGAGGGCCGGGGTGAGGGCTTGTTTAAACAGTCAGGCGATCGCGTTTTTTTAACACCAAGAATTACTCGGACAGAGAACCCCCACCCTTCCCTCTCCCAAAGGGAGATGGGTCTCGCTCGAACTTTCTAGTCGTTCTCGTGCAGCTCGGGAAAAACGTCTTCCGACAAGCCTTGTTTGCGCACCAGCGTGCGGAGCCGAGCGAGAAACTCGAATTTGACGTTGGCCACGGTCTGCTCCGACATCTTCAGTCGCACCGCGACGTCGCGATTGGCCCAGCCGCGCACGAACAGCAGTTCGAGGCATTGGAGTTTCGGCCACTCGCTCCGCTTGCGCAGCCGGTCGATTTGCTCGGTCAAAGCCTCGACGATGGCCGCTTCTTCGAGCCCGCGCCGTTCGCCGCTGCGCATGACGCTCGAAACCGCGCGGGCCCGATCCGAGGGCTCCCATTCGTTGCCGCTTGAGCCCGCGGCCAAGGAGAGCGTGGGCCGGCGACCTTCGCGACGCAAGTGGTCGGTCAACTTGTGGGCCGCGATCGAAAAAAGGTAGCTTTCCAGCGGCCGCGTGTCTTCGAAATTGGGCAAACTGTTCAGAAAGCCCAAGAACGTTTCCTGCACCACGTCCTCGCCGGCCGAGCGTCGACCCAAGCGACCTTCGACAAACGCCAACAGCCGTCCCTCGAACCGCGCGATCAGTTCGTTCCACGCCTCCGCCTCGCCGGCGCGAATCCGGTTGACAAGTAGCTGATCGGACTGGGCCAGTGGGGCCATGACAAAAATCGTTGTAAGCAGTGGGCTAAGACGCTCGGGGCAACTCGCGCTCGCGAGCCATCCACAGCTTCGTATCTTAGCACAGCACCGGTTGGGAACTCTAACAAAACCGCCAGGAAGAAGGGGGCAGTCTCAATACTGTTCCGAGGACTTCGCAAGATGGGGGCAGTCCCCGGCGGTTTTGTTCAGGGGCCTCTTAAAACGGCAACTTGGACTGCACCAGAAGGGCTCCGGCGGTGACGATCAGGGCCACCAGAGCCGCGGCCAACTGCAACTGCCCCTTGTGCGTTCCGCCAGTCCGGAGATCCAACCTGAGATACCCGTATAAGGTGGCCAGCAAGGCCAAGATCAAACCAGTGCTGGCCGCCACATGCCACAACCGGCGGCCGACGATTGCGCTGTGCCAGCGGCGATGGAAATCGGCTCGGGCGTCATCGTCGAATTCCAACAACGCGTGGATCTGCTGCATAGCCCCGACGCTCTCCGACTGGATCACCTCATTGAATGCAGCTTTATAGACGTGGTTCCGCAAATAGACGAGTGGAATGTCGACCACGGCCGAGGCGCCTTCGCCCAAATAGTCATCGATGTACTGATCGGCCGTGTGCTTCATCCGCACATCCAATGACCGCTGGCACTCAGGCACCGTGACGAACGGCCCCGAGTTAATGGACACGCGGTAAACGGAGTCGATCAATTTTCCCGGCGCGTCGACCCAGGCGGGCCGCTCGGCGGCAGATCGGTTCGAAGCAGACCCGGGCGACGTCGCTGGAGGACTTACTTCCACCGCCGGCTTGCTGACCGCCGCCGCCGGTGCCGCCGCCGGCTCGGGGGACGTTGCTGGGGATGGATTTTTCGCTGGCTGGGAGACGTTCGTGGTCCCTGGAGTTTTGTCCGGCACGCGCGGTGGGACTTGTTCGGCGGGTTGGGTTTCCTCGGCAGCCTTGACCGCCTCAACCGCCGCAGCGGGTTCGGGGGCTTTAGGTGGTTCAGCCGCGGTCAGGCCGGGAACCGGCGCCGGTTCGGCGGCAGCCGGCGATGGCGGATTGACAACCACGCTGGTTGATTCTGTTTTGGCGGCGCCTTTCGCGAGTTCGTCAGCAACCGGGATTTCACCGGTGCGCGGAGGCATCTTGGCGATCAGCTCTTCCGTCGATTCGCGGCGATCGGGTCGACTCGTCGGCCGTTTGGCACGGGTCAGGCGCTTCGGCTTCTTGGGCGGAGCGGGAGCCGGCGGCTCATCGTCGCTCCGCGAGTCGACGCCGATCACGGTGGTGCGGTCGTTTTTGACAATCCGGTCGCCGTTGTCCCAGGTGTGCCGTGGCACCGAAGTGACGAATGAAATCAAAGCAAACGCAGCAGCCGCCAGACCCAGCACGGTAAATGCCTTGAGCGCGACCGGTCGCGCCCGCCCACGGCCGGCCAGTAGCGCCCCGGTAATCACCAGAACCGTGCCCAAGGAGATCAGGACCCATTTTTTGGCACTCATCTGGTCGAGGCCGACACCGATGGTACTCAATCGTTCCGACTCCGATCGCCACAAAAGGGGGGACTTTTGGTGTGCGGAGACTTCGTTGTCGTTCAATCGTTCCTCCGCGGGTACCGAATCGTCCAAATGAACATGGGCCAAGTGAGTCGCGCTACGACCGCCAAAAACCGCCAACCCTCCGATGATCACCGCCACCCCGAGCACCGTGAGCGGATGGATACGCGACGACCGTCCGCACGCTCTGCGACCCATCCACAGCAGCACATACAGGCCGGCTGCGACCAAAAGAACTGAACCCCAAGTCATGGCTGACTACTCCTGACCGGCCGGTCGGGCGAGGCGTTCGTGCTCGGGCACAAACGGGCTGACCAGTTGCACCGAAGTCGAGATAATGGCCGCCACCATCAGCCCCCAGGGCTGCGGGAACGACCAGAGCAAATTAATCATCCAGGCCCAAAACACGCAGACCACCGTGCACCACACGCTCAACCGCGTTCTGCGCAACGGATTAGCTTGACGCCACCAGGAAATCACGGCAAACAGCGCCCCGAAATAGGCCAAGTGGCCCATAAGCAGCGGCGATCCGTCTTTCAGGTCATAAAACCGATCACTCAAGGCGCGGGTGCCAAACACGTGGTGCATCGGCGAATCGGGCAACTTGGTCATCAATACGTCGGCGGCCCCATAAGCGACCGCGCCCACGGCCAGCCCGGCAATCAACAGCGCCACGCGGCGCAAAACCGCGTCACCCTTGGTGCCTTCCCAGAATTTGGACGGGATCAATATCGCCCACGAGCCGACAACGCTCACCAGGGTCAGCCAGGCATACACTTCTTTTTCGACCGCATCGCCGCGAAGCAGAATCACGACCACGCTCATGGCGGCCCCGACCGCCGCGGCCAAGATCATTGAACCGGCCAGCTCGGCCACGCGTTCGCGCGGTGACTTCACGACCAATGCCGCCGCGGCTTCTTCCCGCCAGCGCCGTCCCGAACGGCGCTTCCAACGCCGTTGCGATGCCTTACGCCAATCCACCGGCGGAGATAGCTTGCGCGTCGGGTGGTACGCAGTGGTTTGCATGCCAGGTGGGGGCGACGCTGGCCGGTCGACCGGCTGAGAGCCCCCTTCGCGACGCGATTCGCGGTAATTCGTGTCGGAGCCGCCTTTCCGCGCATTGCCTTGATAGCCACCCTGGCGGCGAGCTTCGTGCTGCAAGACCATGGAGCGACCAATTCGATAGACCACATACAACACGACCAGCGGCGGCCCAAAACTGCCCACCATATTCCACGTCGTGCTGTTGGAGATGACCATCAATCCCAGCACGGCTACACCGATTTTGGTGGGCGTGTTGAAGTTGTCCCAAGACTCGCGGGTACTGCGCCAGCCGTCGCGAATCGCCCGCCAAATGGGTTCCTCGTCGACGACTACCGCGTGGACTTGTTGGGCGGCGCCGGCCTGGGCGGCCTCGGGATTCGGCTGTGGCGGCGGCACTCGATATTCGGCGTTCGCCGCTGGGGCTTCTCCCACGGCGCGAGTTTCTTTCAACGGGGGACGATATGCCATCGTGGCCGCCAGCGGAGGCAGGGCATTCATCATTTCTCCCGCGCTCTCGAACCGCCGCGCCGGATCCTTGGCTAGCGCGCGAGCGATGACCTCGCGATACGCATCGGGCACTTCCGAAAGCGATGGCTCGGCGGTTAGATGCTTCATCAGCACTTCGCCGACGCTTTCGCCTTCGAATGGCACGTGCCCAGTGAGCACTTCGTACAGGATGATCCCGAGAGCATAGATGTCGATCTCCTTGCCGTAGCGGCCGTTGGCCACCTCGGGAGCCATGTAGTGCACGGTGCCAATGCTTTCGGTCTGGCCGCTGCGGCGGCTGCAAGAGATAAACTTGGACAGCCCGTAGTCGCCCAGTTTGACCTGGCCGTCGTCGCGAAAGATATTGCCGGGCTTCAGGTCGCGATGCACGATGCCGTGATCGTGCAGGTAGCCCACGCCGGCGGCGATGCCCTGTATCCAATTCACGGCTTCTTCCGGCGGCAGCCCCTGGGGATGGCGGCGGATGACTTCCTCGAGCGATTCACCGGTCGCGTATTCCATCACGACCCAGCTATTGTCTTGGTCGTCCTGCTTCACGTCGTACAGGGCGATTAGATTGGGATGCTTCAAGTTCAAGCAGTGGGTGACGCCGCGCAGCTCGACGTCGAGATTGTGACGAATCAATTTGATCGCGACTTCCTTGCCGCCATCGCTGACCGCGAAGTACACCTCGCCGAATCCGCCGCGACCGATCCCCCGCTTGATCGTATAGCCCGCCAGCGGCCGAGAGCCGTTGGCATAGGCGAATTTGAGCGGTCCGCCGCGAGGCGCGTGTTCGTCTTGTGGGGCTTGAGGGTCCATCGGTTCGTCAACTGATTCTAACGTAAGGTCCGTGTTTAATGTCCCCGAGAACATCGCTAACCTTCTTTTTTCTCCGGAATCGACCGTAGGCGACGGGGCGTGAGTTGTTCGCTGAGGGTGACATGTGTTTCGAACGGCTTGTCACGAGGAATAACCACTTGCGTACGCCGGGAGATTTCGGTCCCAGTTCAAATTATGACACGCGGCCTCCGCTCCTCCAAAATCAAATCTCCTCCAGGCTGAAGGAAAACTCCTCGCCAATCACGTGGGAATGCAGCGTAATGGGCCCTTGTTGTTGATAGCGCGTCCCATCGACTTCAAAGGGCGTCGCGCTGCGGCAGTACAAACCGCCGTGTTGGCGGTGCAGAACAACCTCGTGCGGCCAATCGCGGCAGACCACGTGGCTGTGAGCCACGGGACCTAGCACGCACGTGTCGGCCATCAGCAACACGGCTGCCGCCGAAGGCTGCGTGCGGTGATTGCTGCTGAAGTCGAGCCTCGCCGTGGCGCTCAGGGGATGCGGGCGACTGAAACGCATTTGCAAAGCTCGACCCATTTCAATCAAACTCCCGTCGTTGATCCAGCTAACCGTGTCGATCTTGTGGTGGTTCAACCACACGTCGCGCACCGGTTCGATCGTATAACCCTCCTCGTCGCGGCGAATCGTGGCGTGATGGCGCGACAGGTCGGCCAACAGCGGCACGTCGACGTTGCTGTCCGGCACCGCCTGTCCCAGCCGCACCTCGGCGCCCGGGCAGACGTAGAACCCGCCTACCGCATCAACCCACAACAGTAGACGAGATTTGGCAATTGGGTTCTTCACGGCACTTTCGATCCATTGCACGCAAGCTGCCGAGTCCATTGGTATTGGCCGGGCGGAGCTGTACATGATTGGGTTCCTGCCTCGGATGCACAACCATGGCGAGCGGTCTCACCGACATGGCGCGTGTTCTTCCGGGTGCCGCGGGCATCGTGCCCGTGCTGTCTAGCCTAAACCGGCGAGACGCCAGTGGCACCGGAACTCGACCTTGTAGCCTACTCAAAGCTTCTAGTGCGCCACGCCGGCCTGCGCCTCGGCGACTTTTGTTCCATCCTTTTCGGCGCTGAAATATTCGGTGATCTGGTCGATGATGTTATCCGACTGGGGCGCCGAAAGCGGAATCTCCTCGTGCAACTCGCCTTCGGTGTTGACCAGCCGCTCGGCCACGTTCAACCGCGTGCGAACTTCCGTGATGAGATCTTTCACCCGGCCCAGTTGGCTATCGTCGATGTTGAAGTCGCACGTCGTTTGGGCGACCTCCACCATTTTAAACCGAGCTTCCAGGTTCTCCACATCCACTTCCAACTGCCGCTTGGCGACCAGCATGCCTTCCAGCTTCTGGCGGGCGGCATCCAGGCTCTTGCGCCGGGCGGCTTGAATGTCGCGCAAACTGGCCAACGTGGCATCGTGCGTCTTATACCGCTCAAAGCGATTGGCCAAATCGGCCTTCACGTCTTTTGCCGTATAGCTGCGACCGGCGTATTGATAGACCGGCTGGGTGGCGGCCAGATCGGTCTTGAGTCGGAGCATTTCCGTGCGGTCTTTTTCCAAGGTGGCCGAAGTCTGGGTGATTTGCTTGTCCAGCCGTTCGACCTCAACCTCTTCCTGGGCAATGACATGCATGTTGCGTCGAATGTCCGGAATGAGGTTTTTTACCATCCGCCGCGCGCGTTCAATCTCAAATTCAATGGGAACGCTGCTTTTGACTGTGTCTTTCACCCAGCCGGCCGAGGTGCGAATGTAACTGGCGGCATCCCGGCCGAAGAACAACACCATTAGCAGCCCTAGGCCCCCAACGGTTACCAACGCTTTCTTAATCATGGCTTGATCCTCCCACGCTCTTTGGGTCAACAAAAAATCCCGACGGACAACCGAAACCGCCGCTCCAGTGGATATTCGCCGCCCGTTGGCCCGTCTTTGGGATCGATTTGAAGATTTTTCAATCCGCCTGGTTTTTTCTAGGCTAGCTCCAGGGCGTAACTCGGTTGCCGAGAGCGATTTTGCTTCCGTCAGCTTCGGCAGGCTAAATTGACAAGTAAACTTCGTGGGGGGTAGAAACTAACCGTGCCGAGCGTTTCTCAAGAGCAACTGGCCCAAGAAGTCCACGCCGGGGCAATGCGCCTGGTGATTGCGGTCACCGGGGGCGGCAGCGGCGCGATCTCGGCCTTGCTCTGCGTGCCGGGTGCCTCCCGCTCGATTTTGGCCGCGACAGTTCCCTACGCCACCGAAGCCCTGATCGAGTGGTTGGGGGCCAAGCCCGACGAGTTCTGCTCTGCCTGGACCGCTCGAGCCATGGCCATGGCCGCCTTTTTGCGCGCGAAGAAATACGATGTCGGCGGCGATACGTGTGGGGTGGCATGCACGGCAAGCCTGGCCAGCGACCGGCCCAAGCACGGGGCGCACCGTGCGCACCTGGCTTATCAAACCGCCACCACGACCGCTGCGCTCTCCTTGGAACTCGTCAAGGGACCCCGCAGTCGGGCCGGGGAAGAGGCCATCGTGGCCGCGCTCATGCTCAACCACATCGCCGAAGCTTGCGCTGCCCGCGGGCGGCTGGTCGTGCCCTTGTTCGAGCAGGAGCAAATTCAAACCGCGCGGATCGTCGCGCCGCAGGATCAGCGAGATCTGCTGGCGGGGCGCGTGCGGGCCGTGCCCTTGAACGCGGCACGTGACAAGCCGCCACCGCTGGCCGTATTTCCCGGCGCCTTCCATCCGATGCACGAGGGCCACCGAGAAATGGCCGAACTTGCAAGACAAATGCTAGGCCAAGAAGTGGCATTCGAGATTTCCATTCTCAACGTGGACAAACCACCGCTCGACTTTATTGAGATTGCGGAACGAACGGGACAATTTTCAGTGAACGATGCCGCCTGGCTTACCCGCGCGCCGATTTTCACGGAGAAGGCCGAACTGTTTCCCGGTGCCACGTTCATTGTCGGAGCCGATACGATCGTCCGCGTGGGCCAGGAGCGTTACTACGGCGGACAAGAAGCAGCCATGCACGCGGCCATCGAAAAGATTGCCTCGCATGGGTGCCGCTTTTTGGTGTTTGGGCGCAAGGCGAACGGCGCATTCCGCACGCTGGGCGATCTGCAATTGCCCGCCCGGCTGGCGCAAATCTGCCAGGAAGTGCCCAAGAACCTGTTTTGCCGTGATATTTCGTCGACCCAACGTCGCCGTCGGCGATCGTCGTGAACGCGGATTCGACCGGCGGTTTTTTTTGATCACTGGGACGCACGGTCTCATGGTACCCTCGCATCACATCGTGATCATTGGCGGCGGTTTTGGCGGGCTGTATGCCGCTCGCGCGCTCAAGCGTGCGCCGGCCCGAGTCACGCTCGTGGATCGTCGAAACTTCCACCTCTTCCAGCCGCTGCTTTATCAAGTGGCCACCGGTGCGTTGTCACCGGCCAATATCGCGGTTCCCCTGCGCGGGCTTTTGCACCGGCAACAAAACACCAGCGTGGTGATGGCCGAGGTCGTCGACATCGATGTCAAACAGCGACGACTGGTGTTGCGCGAAGGAGGCCAGCTCGACTTGCAGTACGACACTCTGATCGTAGCCAGCGGCTCGAAATTCAACTATTTCGGTCACGACCAATGGTCGGAGCTTGCCCCGGGGCTGAAAACGGTCGAGGACGCCCTGACGATTCGCCGCCGCGTGCTCAGTGCATTCGAAAAGGCGGAGTTGGAAACCGATCCCAGAGAGCAACGGGCCTGCATGACGTTCATCGTCGTAGGGGCCGGTCCGACCGGTGTGGAAATGGCCGGGGCATTGGGCGAGGTGGCCCACCATACGCTCCGACGGGATTTTCGCAACGTCCGTCCCGCCGATGCGACCATTTTGCTGTTGGAAGCCCAGGACTGCGTGCTGGGTCAATTCCCCCCCGACTTGCAACACAAAGCGGAAAAGTCCCTGGAACGACTGGGGGTCACTGTCCGCTTGGGAGCCACTGTCACCCAGATCAGTCCGCAGGGGGTAACCGTCAAGACGGGGGACCGCACTGAAACGATCGCTGCCGGCGCGGTGTTGTGGACCGCCGGCGTGAAGGCCTCGGCATTGGGCGCGGCATTGGCCCAAGCCACGGGCCTCGTGACCGATCGGTTGGGCCGTTTGGCGGTCGAACCCGATCTGAGTTTGCCGGGCCATCCGGAAATCTTTGTGATTGGCGACCTGGCCAGTTTCAGCCACCAGACCCCCCAGCCGCTGCCGGGGCTGGCTCCGGTGGCCATGCAAGAAGGACGCTACGTGGCGAAAGTCGTCCGTCGCCGGCTCGCAGGCAAGCTGCCGCCCAAAGCGTTTCGCTATTTCGATCGCGGCAATATGGCCACAATCGGCCGCGCGGCGGCAGTAGCCGACTTGGGCTGGCTGCACATTTCGGGATATCTCGCCTGGCTCACCTGGCTGTTCATTCACCTCTTGTACCTGGTTCAATTTCAAAATCGCGTGCTCGTGCTGATTCAGTGGGCCTACAGCTATCTGACCCGCGGTCGAGCTGCCCGGTTAATTACCCAGGAGCCGCCCCGGATCGAAACTTAGCCGCGCGCCGGAATACGGTCGTTCAATCGCTGTCCGCGCGAAACTCTTCGCCGCTCGCGGTGATGCATACGATTACGGTTATAGTTTCCGATTCGCGCCATTTTGTTGACGCATCCAAGGCGCGGTGTCATGATGACCCGGATTTCCCGCTGTTTTGAGTTTGTCAGTTCAACGAACGTCTTTGCGTGTGACGAGGTTCGAGTCAACAGGGTATTTATCACAACTCTTTAGCGGAGCGATGAACCATGACGCGACACACGAGTTTTCTCAAAATGTTTGCTGCGGCGATCATCGTGATGGGCTGCCTGGCCGCGACGGCCCACGCGGCCGCGGACCCTAATGGAACCTGGAATTGGAAGTTCACCACTCCCAACGGACAAGAGTTCGAACTGTCGGTGACGCTGAAGGCTGACGGCGACAAGCTCTCTGGCGCGCTGACCCTGCCCATGGGCGACAAGGTCGATATCAAGGACGGCGCGTTCAAGAATGACGAAGTGAGCTTCACGACCTCGGTTGAGCGGAACGGAAATACCTTCACGACCAAGTATAAGGGCAAGGTCGAGGGTGACACGATCAAAGGCAAGACCGAGCGGGAACGCAATGGCGAAGTCATGATCCGCGATTGGGAAGCCAAGCGCGAGAAGAAATAGTTTTGCCTGCCGCGGCTGCTCGCCAGGTTTCCGCCATCGAATAGACTGAATTGTACGTGCCGCCGTTTGGCGATCGTCGAGGAACGACAATCGCCAATGAGGTCTGTATTCTCCTGGCGCCGGCGCGGACCAACAAAGAGGCTGCCCTGCCCGACCCTCCATCAGCTAAAGGAGTTTGCCATGTCGACGCGAACATTCTTTCTCGTTGCCGCGTTGTTAGCGATTGTGCCGTTCGGCTCGAGCCGTGCAGCGGACTTGACCGCCGGCATGAAAAAGGGAACGCCCGATTTGAAGTCGGCCGGCCCGATCACCTTCGCGCCCCAAAACATTCTGCTGGTGGGCGACGCCAAGGGGGCCACGATCTTTGCCATCGCCACGGGAGATACGGCCAGTGGCAGTCCGAGCCAGCCGCTCAATATCGAAAAAATCGATGAAAAGATCGCCGGCATGTTGGGCACCACGTCCAAGGACATCCTGATCAATCACCTGGCCGTCAATCCGGCCACCGGCAGCGCGTTTCTGAGCGTCTCGCGCGGCAAAGGTCCCGACGCCATGCCGGCGATCATGCGCGTCGACTCTGCCGGAAAACTGGGCGAGTTCGCGCTGAAAGACGTGTTGTATTCCAAGGCGACTCTGCCGAACCCCTCGGAAAAAGTTCGGCAAGATGTGACCACCGATCTGCAATTCGCCGGTGGGCAAGTGCTCGTGGCCGGGTTGTCGAACGAAGAATTCGCCTCCACCCTGCGAGTGATTCCCTTCCCATTTGCCGCGGTGGATAAAGGCACGAGCGTCGAGATCTATCACGGCGCTCACGGCCAGTTCGAAACCAAGGCTCCTGTGCGCACCTTCGCCGTGTTCGACATCAACGGCCAGCCCAACGTGTTGGCTGCTTATATGTGCACGCCGCTCGTAAAATTCCCGCTGTCGGACCTCAAGCCCGGCGCGAAGGTCCGAGGTACGACCATTGCCGAACTCGGCAATCGGAATCGTCCGCTCGACATGTTCGTCTATAACAAAGACGGCAAGGATTACATTCTGATGGCCAACAGCAGCCGCGGCGTGATGAAGGTCAGCGTCGAAAACATCGACAAAACCGAAGGCATCGTCGCCCCGGTCAAAGGCGGCGGCACCGCTGGTCTGAAGTACGAGACCATTGCCAATCTCAAGGGCGTCGATCACCTCGACCGCTTGGACAAGGATCATGCCTTGCTGCTCGTGCGATCCGAGTCGGGCGCGCTGAACCTGCAAGCGGTGGCACTGCCGTAAGACGGTTTTTGTCGGTCTCGGCCCGCGGATATGACTGGGCGCTGCGGCGAACTCATCTCCACGACTTCGCCGGGGGCCCGGTTCGCGCTTTGCCGAGCGTGCAAGGAGTTGTTTTTCAATGCGCTCGTCGGTTCGTCGCTGCTATTGTCAGCTTGGAGTTTTCCTGGTCGCCACGATCTGCGGCTGCGCGCCTAGTTGGGCCCCGGTTGAACCTGTCGCCGCTGAACCCAAGGCCCTTCGGATCGAGCTCAACACGACCAAAAGTGGACCGCAAGCCAGTTTCGACGTGGTCGGATTGAGCGAGGCACAACTGGCCGCGATCGAACAACTCGACCCCGAGCGGCGAGCGGCGGTTTTCCAGGTCTTCGTCGCCGGCGATCAAACCAATCCGACACCACTTCTCGGCAGTCTGTCGATCGAGGCCCAAAAACTCCGTTTCACGCCCCGCTACCCGCTCGAAGCGGGCCTATCCTATCGAGCGGTGCTCGCTCGCGGCGAATGGCCTGGCACGAACGAGACCTCGGCCGCTAATCTGTCGACGACCTTCGAAATCCCCAAGCCAGCGGCACAAGCACCGACCGTGGTGCAGCACATTTATCCCAGCACCGATCGGCTGCCCGAAAATCAATTGAAGTTTTATCTCCATTTTTCCGCCCCGATGAGCCGCGGCGAGGCTTATCGCCACATTCATCTGGTCGACTCTACGGGCAAGGAAGTCGACGCGGCTTTTCTGGAATTGGGGGAAGAACTTTGGGACCCGCTCATGCGGCGATTCACGCTGTTGTGCGATCCCGGCCGGGTCAAGCGCGGATTGAAGCCGCGCGAGGAACTCGGTCCCGTGTTGGAAGCGGGCACAAGCTACACGCTCCTGATTGATCGCGATTGGCCCGATGCGCGCGGCGCGAGGCTGCAAGCTGAAGGCCGCAAGTCGTTCATGGTCTTGGCGCCCGATGACGCGCCGATCGACCCCGGCAGTTGGAGAATCGAGCCGCCACAAGCCGGCACGAACGACGAGTTGGTCGTGCGATTAGGCGAGCCACTGGATCACTCTTTGCTCGAGCGCGTGATGTGGATCAACAATCCAGCCGGCGAAAAGCTTGCTGGCACGGTCGAGATAAGCGACAACGAAACCTGCTGGCGATTCAAGCCGCACAACCCCTGGACCTCGGGCGAGCACCAACTGGTCGCCGACACGGCGCTTGAGGACCTGGCCGGCAACGCGATCGGTCGCGCATTTGACGTCGACGTGTTTGGGCCCGTTAAAAAGAAGATCGACACCGACACGATCTCGATCCCTTTTACAATCGGACGCAATAAATCTGAGTAGAGGTGAGTTAGGGGGCGGCTAAACCGCAAGCGGGCACTCAAGCTGGCTTGCGGCTTAGTTCGACTTTTGCACTTTTTCTGGAGCGTGAATCGCGAATATGTCGGACAAAACGAGGCCCGAGCGAAGTTTCTGCAACCCCCGGTGCCTCTTTGACGAATGCCGAAAATGTGTTTTCCTCGGGAATTCGAGGGTT
>JACQFF010000039.1 GCA_016200205.1 Planctomycetia bacterium | reverse complement strand
GAATCGCGAATATGTCGGACAAAACGAGGCCCGAGCGAAGTTTCTGCAACCCCCGGTGCCTCTTTGACGAATGCCGAAAATGTGTTTTCCTCGGGAATTCGAGGGTTAACCGTTCCAAAAAGTGCAAAAGTCGAACTTAGCCCCGATCTTGAGGATCTGTCGTATGCAGGCTCGCCGGACGGCTCTTTTGTTTCTGCTGGGGTTTTGCCTATCGGCGGCGATGGTGGCTCGGGCCGAGGATTCTGCCCCAAGCAAACCGGCGCAGCGACCCGCTGAGGTTGGCGATTCGCAGGTGCGCGTTGCCGGGATTGTTCTCAAATGGATTCGGGCCGATAAGCAGGCCAACTACCGCCGCATCGAACCGATGATTCGCGCCGCGGCCGCCGGCGGCGCCCGGATTGTCTGCACCACCGAGTGCTTTCTCGATGGCTATGCCATCGCCGACAAGTCCATTCCGCTCGACGCGTACCGCTCGTTGGGCGAGCAGATCCCGGGCGGTGTTTATTTCGAGCGATTGGCCCAGCTGGCCGACGACTTGGATATCCACTTGATCGCCGGCATGCTCGAAGCCGATGGCGAGGCGCGCTACAACACGGCCGTGCTGCTGGGGCCGGACGGCAAGTTGATCGGGAAATACCACAAGCAGAAGTTAGAGCACGAGCTGGTCCGCAACACGCCAGGGAACACTTCCAGCGTGTTCGCGACGCCATTTGGCAAGCTGGGAGTCATGATCTGCGCCGACCGCACGGAACAGACCATCGTGCGCGGCTTTTGCGCGCGCGGCGCCGATTTTCTCATCTGCCCCTCCGGCGGCATGTTTGGTCCGGAGAAAAACGACCCGATCGTACAGGCGCGATCGCGCGAAAACGGCGTTCACATCGTGTTCGTCCATCCCGCCGAATTCCTGGTCACATCGCCCAGCGGGGCAATCATTACCGCCGAGCTTGTGGGCGATCGGCTGCTCATCGACGCCGCGAGTGAGAATGGCGAAGCCGACCGAAAGGAGATTCGATATTTCGATTTGCCACTCCATTCCAAGAAGGAAGCGGATTCAACGACCGGCGCCCTTGGGCCCGACGCCTTGATCAACGGCGATTTCAGCGTGTGGGATGGCTACATGGGCAAGGGCGTGACGACGACCAGTGTCGGGGTTCCGCCCAAGTCGATTCCCGAGCATTGGTACGGCGGACCGGGCGTTGGCGCCACGGCGACCTACGACGTCGTGCCATTTGCCCTTGGCCAGAGACAAGTGCCCGGCGATCCGAAACGGCATTTGCGCGTCACCTGGCAAACGGCGCCGTCAGCCGATTGGCCGGGCGAGACCCATCATCAGCCGGCGTTCCGATTCAGTTTTTTGGAGAACTTTAGTATCGCCGACGTCCGCCGTTTTGCCGGCCAGAGCGTTGTGTTCAGCTTCCACGCTCGAGCGGCAACGGGAGCCGTCGATGTAATTCCGATCATGTGGCACAGTTACGACGCCGCGACGGCGGGCATTGCCGGCGTCAAGGGAGCAGGCTATGAGCTGTTCGAAGCGTCCGGCTTTCCGGGCGTCGTGGCCGTCGCCAAAGGCGCTCCACGGCCGCAAGCCATTTGTCGCGTAACCGATCATTGGCAGCGATTCGAAAAGACGATTACGCTGCCGACAACCGACGGCAAATCGATTACACCCGGCCACTATACGGGCGTGGGCTTTGACTTCGACGCCCGCGGCACTCCATCGCTTGATTTGGCCAACATTGAAATCCGGCCCATCTTGCCGGGCAAATAAGGCGCGCTGGTCAGAACGTGTGCGATCCCCTCTCCCAAACGGAGAAGGAGAATAGCCGCTCCGTCGTCGAAAGCCTATTTGGCAGTTTGCGGCGGAAATTTTCCGAGCATTGTGTAGATGTTGATCAGGGCCTGGTCCATCATGATTTCGCCGGCGCCGATTTGGACGGGCGAGACCGGCGGATCACCGCCGTAGCCCCCTTCGGAGGCCGCTTCGATGGTAGGGAAGTACATGTGGTGCCCATTGCAATAGCCGAAGAAGAGCGTGTGGGGCACGTACGCTCGCTTCTTCAAACGGTTCGAGTGATTGCAAAAGAATTCGCCCGATCCGCCCACCAGCGCCAAATTCCCGTTGAGCAGCACGGTAGTCAATTCCGGTTGGATTCCCTCCTGCATTTCGCGCACGAAGTTGGCGACCAGCTCGGGAAAGAATGCGCTTTTGAATCCAGTCACGACCAGGGGATTGGCGAAGTCGATGCGGCTGCCGAATTTGAAGCGGTTCACTTTGACTTTGATCGACGGGTGCTCTGGAACTTTCGTCTCGATGGATTGAGCCAACGAAACCACCTGGTCGCCGATCGCTTCGCCGTAGCCCTTCACGTCGAGACCACCCCGGTTGGTGCTCATGTCGCCCGCGGCACCCTGCATGAAAAAGCAATTGGTGTGCAGGGCCGATTCGACCCGGTTCTGCATCGCCCCGGGATAGTCGGGCGAAAATTTCAGAACCGACGAGGGAATGCTCGTCGGATGCGCCGCGTAGTTCACCAGAATCGCCAGCGGCTTGCCGTCCGCCGAATCGAAACGGATCACCGCCAGCATCGGATCGACCGGTTTCTCGGCCTGCTTGGTGTGCCGATTGCGATTCATTTCGATGTTCTTGGTCTCGATCCCCATCCTCGCGGGCTGCACGTTGTCCTTCGCTTCGACAATCGCCTCGATCAACAGCTCGGGCAGCCGCTTGCTGTAGGCCACGGCGTCATCGAATTTGCCTTTGCCGAAACCTTCTTCATCCGTCAGCTCAATGACCGGGCCATGATGCGAATGGCTGCCACTGATCATGACGTGTTCGACGCCGGCTTTTTCGGCGACTTCCTTGCGGATTTTTTCCATCATCGCCTGCGTCGGGCCGCGACCGATGTCGATTCCCACGATGGCCAGGCGATCCTTGCCGATCTCGATGACAATGCCTTTGGCCAGCACGGGATCCATCACGCCCTGCGATAGATTGCCGTGTCGATCTCCATAGCCCCACATGGGCAGGGCGGCTTGGGGCGTAATGTCTCGCTTGGCGAACCCCACTTTGAAACCGGCCGGCTCGTCGGCCGAGACGCTCAAGCCAAGCAGCAAGCTCACGACCAGCAGAGAAAGAATCCGCTTCATCGAAATCACCTCAATTCGAAAGTCAACCGTCCGGGGCGGTAAGACACCACGCGTTTTTCAAGCCGACAGGCGGGCGAGTCCCTCCGCGCGGGCGGGCACCGCCATTTCACGCTCAAGATAGTTGTGGTCGAGGTGGTTGTAAATGATTGCCCCCCGGGGTTCTCCGGGACTTCCTTGGTCCGGCGGAAAGGGCCGTCCCCCATTGCCTCTGGACCGGGCTGGCCGTAAGCTCAAGCAAAATGGCCTCGGTCCGGGGCACGATCTTGCCAAGGAGAACGCCATGAATCGCGGTTGCCTCGCGTGCGGCTGGTGGTTGTTGTCGACCGCCTCGCTGTTTGGCCAAGGGGCCGAGGTGTTTGCGCCCCCAGAGAGTCTCGTCGTCGAAGGGGTGCCGCCCATTCCGAGTGCCTTGGCCGAAAAGGCGAGCCGGTACACCGAATTTCGTTCCGCCGATTTGTTGGACTGGCACCCGGCGAGCCGCGAACTCTTGATCGGCACCCGCTTCGCCGATACGAACCAGGTGCATCATGTCGCTAATCCCGGCGGCGACCGGAGGCAAATCACGTTCTTTCCCGATCGCGTCTTGGACGCTTCCTTTCATCCCCACAAGGGCGACTACTTTATTCTTACAAAAGACATAGGCGGCAACGAATTCTATCAGTTCTACCGCTACCGCCTGGCCGAGGGCGACGCCACGCTGCTGACGGATGGCAAAAGTAGAAACACCGGCGCCGTCTGGTCGAATGCCGGCGACAAGATTGCGTACGGCTCGACGCGCCGCAATCGCAGCGACGTCGATTTCTATGTGATGGATCCGGCCCAGCCGCAGGATGACAAGCGGCTCGTGGAGAATCAGGGCGGCGGGTGGCGCGTGGCCGATTGGTCGAGCGACGACAAGCAACTGCTGGTTTCGGAATTGATTTCAATCAATGAAAGCTACGTTTGGCTGATCGACCTGGCCAATGGCCAGAAGACGCTCGTGACCCCCAAAATCAGCATGGAGAAAATCGCCTATCACCCGGTGGCGTTCAGTAAAGACGGCAAAGGCATTTACGAACTGACCGATCGCGACTCGGAGTTCATGCGGCTGGCGTACCTCGACTTGCGGTCCGCCGAGCATACCTTTCTCGCGGCCGATATTCCTTGGGATGTCGAGAGCGCCCGGCTGTCGCTCGATGGCAAACGAATCGCCTTCGCCACCAATGAAAATGGGATCAGCCGCTTGCACTTGCTCGACACGGCCACGAAGGAGCAGATGAGCGTGCCCAAGCTGCCCGAGGGCGTGATCAGCCATTTGCAATGGCACGAAAACAATCGCGACCTGGGATTCGTGATTACCTCGGCTCGCTCCACCGCCGACGTCTATTCGATCGATACGACGAGCGGCCAGGTAGACCGCTGGACGAATAGCGAAACCGGCGGACTCGATCCGCAGAGTTTCCTCGAACCGCGGCTCATCACGTGGAAGACTTTTGACGGCCGCGAGATCTCCGGGTTTTTGTATCGTCCGCCGGCCCGGTTCAACGGAAAGCGTCCGGTCATTGTCAACATTCACGGCGGTCCGGAGGGGCAGTCGCGGCCGATCTTTCTCGGCCGGAATAATTATTTTCTGAACGAACTGGGCGTCGCCTTGATTTTCCCGAACATCCGCGGATCCTCCGGGTATGGAAAATCGTTCCTCAAACTCGACGATGGATTCCTGCGAGAAGACTCCTACAAGGACATCGGGGCATTGTTCGATTGGATGGCGACGAGCGATGATTTTGACGAGAGCCGCGTGATGGTCACCGGGGGCAGTTACGGCGGTCACATGACGCTGGCCGTGGCGACTCGCTACAACGATCGCATTCGCTGCTCGCTGGACGTGGTGGGCATTTCCAACCTGGTGACGTTTCTCCAGCGCACCGAGGGTTATCGCCGCGATTTGCGGCGGGTGGAATATGGCGACGAACGCGATCCCAAGATGCGCGCCTACTTGGAAAAGATTGCGCCCTTGAACCATGCCGGAGCAATCAAAAAACCGTTGTTTGTCGTGCAGGGCAAGAATGATCCCCGCGTTCCGCTGAGCGAGTCGGAACAGATGATCGCCACGGTGCGCAAAAATCAAACGCCCGTCTGGTACACAGTGGCCCAGGACGAGGGGCACGGGTTCGTCAAGAAGAAGAACGCGGATTTTCAGTTCTACGCCACGATACTGTTCGTGCGGACGTGCGGGTTTTCGGGGGATTTGACTGTGCGGCTGGACGAGCGTCGGGTTTTCGCAAACCTTCGCTCGGTCCACTACACACAGAAACCTCGAGAAAGTCGCAAATCGCTGGGATCTTGGTTACAAAAAGTGCGAAAGTCGAAATAAGAGCCTATCCGAGAACCGTCGGGGACAGTCCCATTTTGCTCCCAAGGCACCGCAAAATCGGGACAGTCCCCTTCTCCGAGACGGTTCTCGGATAGGCTCTAAACTAAGCGAGAGCCAGTTTGCGATATGCCAGCCCGACGCGCAACCGCATTATGTGAGTGCCTGCAGGGATGTCGTTGGCAAGCACTTGCATACTTCTGGCAATCAGCGACTCGCCGCTTTTCGCTTCATTTGGGCGCCGGGCTAGCGTAATGCAAGTCAACAAGCAACAAGGAGTCAGTTATGGCCATTACAGACCGTCGGGAATTCCTCAAAAGGACGGGGCAGGGAGCAGCCGCGGCTGCCACGGTCATGGCCTGGAACGAAGTGGTTGAAGCTCGTGACGCCAACGAGCGATTTGTGGTTGGCGTGATCGGTCCGGGAGGGATGGGCAGCCATCACGTCGAGCTGTTGGCCAAGAACAAGCAGGTGCACGTGGCCTATGTGTGCGACGTCGACGAAACCCGACTGGCCGCCGCGGCCGCGACGACGGAAAAACTCAGCGGCGCGGCGCCGAAAGCGGTTAAGGATCTGCGCCGTGTGCTCGACGACAAATCGGTCGATGCGGTGTGGATTGCCACGCCCGACCATTGGCACGGTCCGGCCACGATTTTGGCCTGCGACGCCGGCAAGCACGTCTACGTGGAAAAGCCGTGCGCGCACAACATTCGCGAAGGCCGACTGATGATCGAGGCCGCGCGTCGCAATCACCGGGTCGTGCAGGTTGGCACCCAGAGCCGCAGCACGGCTCACATTCGCCAGGCAATGGAACGTCTGCGCAATGGGGCCATCGGACAGGTGCTCGCGGCAAAAGCCTGGAACAGCCAAAAGCGTTCTTCGATTGGCCATGCCAAGCCGACGGATCCTCCCTCCACGCTCGATTACGATTTGTGGATTGGCCCCGCCCCCATGGTCCCCTATCAGGCCAACATGCTGCCCGGCATTTGGCGCTGGTGGTACAATTTCGGCGCGGGCGACATGGGCAACGACGGCGTTCACGACATCGATATCGCCTGCTGGGGCTTGGGCGTCGATACACATCCGGCGGCGGTCGCGGCCCTGGGCGGTAAATACTTTTTCGACGACGACCAGCAATTCCCGGACACGCAATACGTCGTGTTCGAGTATCCCGGCGACGGCAAGGTGGGTCACAAGCGACAACTGATTTTCGAGCAGCGCATTTGGTCTCCTTACGTCCAAGAGGGGTACGAGAATGGAAACGCATTCTACGGCACCGATGGCATGATGCTCTTGGGCAAGCGTGGCGGATACCGGATCTTCGGACCGCGCAACAAGCTGGTCGAAGAAGTCACGACCGGGAGCCCCGATTTGCCGGCCCATCATCAGAATTTCTTGGAATGTATCGCCAGCGGTCAACCACCGCACGCCGACATCGAAATCAATCATCGTTCGTCGGCATTGTGCCACCTGGGCAATCTGGCGACTCGCTTCGGCGGATCGCTTCATTTCGATCCCCAGACGGAGCAGATTACGGACAATCCCAAGGCGTCCACGCTGGTTCGCCGCGAATACCGCGAAGGCCATTGGGCCGTGCCTCATGGGGTGTAAGGCGGGGGTGCCAGAAGTTATGATGGCTGGAGCGGCGCGGTTTTCCGTTCGTTTAGCGCCAGGTTCCCAGCCACCGAGGTATTGGATCACGACGATGCGGCTCAACTCAGGAAATAGTGCGACGGCTTCCCGGATGCGGAAGGGCCCTCTGGCGATTTTGCTTGTTTTATGCCTCATTTGGGCCTCGACCGCGACGGCCGCGGGCGTTGCTGATTACGTCATTCAGATCAGCGTCGACGGATTGGGATCCAGCTATTTGCAATCGCTCATCAATGAAGAGCATTTGCCCAATTTCAAGCGGCTGCAGACCGAAGGCGTCTGGACGCACAACGCGCGCACCGATTTTGATTACACGATTACCCTCCCCAACCACACTTGCATGATCACCGGCCGGCCTGTCATGGACAAAGCCGGCAATCCCACCGCGATTGCCGGCCACACGTGGGTCGTCAACAGCGATCCCGGCGACAAGACAATCCACAGCAACCGTCATGACTATGTGAAGAGCACGTTCGACGTTGCCCACGACAACGGATTGCGGACTTGCATGTTTGCCTCCAAGAGCAAATTCATTCTGTACGACCAATCGTACGACGCCAGAAACGGCGCGCCAGACACCATCGGCGCCGATAACGGGCGTGACAAAATCGACCTGTATGTCAAGGACGGCAATTCCGCGGCCATGACCGATCGCTTCCTCGCCGAGATGAAAGCAAACCCGTTTCAATACAGCTTTCTTCATTTTCACGATGCCGACACGGCCGGTCACGCCAAAACCTGGGGCAGCACCGCCTATAACGGCGCCATCAAGGCGGTTGACGGCTACTTGGGAAAGATCTTCGAATTGATTGCGACGGACGAAATGCTGAACGGCAAAACAGCCGTCATCTTGTCGGCCGATCACGGCGGTTACGGTCTGGATCATGGCAACAACCGCAACCCGCTGAACTACACAATTCCGTTTTACGCGTGGGGCGCCGGGGTGGGACAGGGCAAGGATTTGTACGCCCTCAATACGGCCACGCGCCACGATCCTCTGAGCGGCCGGCCGGACTATACCGACGGCGGGCTGCAACCGATCCGCAACGGGGACGGCGGCAATTTGGCCTTGATGCTGCTGGGCCTCTCGAGTATTCCGGACTCGATCATCAACGCCTCGCAAAATCTCAACGTGCGTTAAGCAACGCACGACACGCCCATGAACTCCAGATACAACGCCGTCGCCGCCGGCATGATCCTCGTCATGCTGCTGGGAGAGTCGCATTGTTTTTCGGCGGACCCGGCGAGCTATTTCCGTCACGATAGCGGCGTGGGCGCCGGCGACGAGCGGCCCCTTCCCGAACAGCTCGACGCCGAACACACGCTCTGGAAGCAACCGCTGCCGGAGGGACATTCAACGCCGTGCATCGCCGGCGATCGCATTTTCGTGACCGCTCATCAAGATCACGAACTGTCGACCATTGCCTTGGATCGCGCGACCGGCACGGTGCTATGGAAACAAGGGTTACGCGTCGATCAACTCGAAAAAGTTCACACCGAGGGGAGTCCGGCGACGGCCACCCCAGCCTGCGACGGCAAGCGGGTATACGTGTTTTTCGGCAGCTATGGGTTGCTGTGCTACGACCTGGACGGAACGCCGCGGTGGTCGAAAAGGATGGGGCCATTTCGAGACGAGTTCGGATCCGCCAGTTCGCCCATTCTGGTCGATGACAAACTGATCTTAAACGAAGATCATGACCTGGATAGTTTCATCGTGGCCGTGCGTCAGGAGGACGGTGAAACACTGTGGCAAACTCCGCGCGATGGGTTCACTCGAAGTTATTCCACTCCCGTGATCTGGGAACACGGCCGAAAGAAGCAAATCGTGGTAGCCGGCGCTTTACAGTTGGTTGCATACGATCTGACGGACGGGCATCCGCTGTGGTCGCTCGACGGGTTCGCGCGGATCGTGAACACAACGCCGGCCAGGGTCGGCGACACGCTTTTTGTTTGCACCTGGTCGCCGGGAGGCGACACCGACGCGCGAATTGCGATGGAGCCCTGGCCGACGGCGCTTGCGCAGTGGGACAAGAACGGCAACGGCAAGCTCGAGAACGCCGAGGTGCCCGCCGGGGAAGTCCGCTCGCGATTCTTCCGCATCGACCTCGATAGCGACCAGGCGTTGGACGAGGGGGAATGGAACAAATATGCGCGCCTCTTCGAGATGGCCCAGAATACGATGGTGGCCCTGCGCGCGAGTGCGCCCGGCGAGGCGCCGCGCGCGGTTTGGGAGTACAAGCGGGGATTGCCTTATGTCTCCAGCCCGTTGGTCTACCGGGATTACGTCTTTCTCGTGAAAGATGGCGGGATCATCACGGTGCTCGACGCGGCCAATGGCAAGCTCATCGCGCAGGGCCGTGCTCGCGGCGAGGGCAACTACTACTCATCGCCCGTCGGAGGCGACGGCAAAGTCTACCTGTCGAGCGGTCAAGGTGTGGTGACTGTCCTCAAACCGGGTCCCCGGATTGAAATCCTTTCGTCTCGCGATTTTGGGGAACGAATCGCCGCCACGCCGGTCATTTCCGGCGGCCAAATCCTGCTGCGAAGTGAAAAAGCTCTTTACTGCTTCGGCAAACGCTGAGAGAGACTATTGGGGCGCTCGTCGCGCTTCAGCAAATCGACCGATGCGTTTCGGCCGATCGGAGAAGCGTTGGTGGCCGTCGGCTAAAGATCGGATCGCATGAAGACACATTTTGCATTCGGCTTCCTATTGGTGCTTGCCAACCTGATCGCGCACGAAGCCGCAAAGGCATGGGAACCCGACGCCGCCGTCGAGCCGCCAAACTACCGCAAGCCCAAGAGCGACGCTGAGCTGCGCTTTTGGTTGGAAAATATGGTTTGGTTTCACCGCTTTACCGACGCGGAAATCACGTCAGCCTCGGGGCTGACGCAGCAGGAAATCGCTACGGCGATACGCCGGTTTCAGATCACGCCGGCCAACAAACCGCACCGGCAAACCAGCGAGCCATTGCGGGTTGTGCCCTATCCTGGCGGGCGGCATCCACGGATTGGATTTCTCGAAGGGGCCATTCGACCGCAACGGGAAACCAAAATAAGTGTCTTCCTGCCGTGGGACGAAGACAGTTATGTCGTGGCCGACGTCCCCGAGGCGATTTGGTCCAACCTCGGATTGACCTACCTCGCTCACACGCACGTGCCCACGCTATGGACCAAACAAGGCGTTGAACTCGAGCCGTTGGAATGGAATCGCCGCGTAGATGGCGCGCTGGATTTTGAACGCAAATTGCCGAACGGAATCCGCTTTGGCACGAAGATTGCGCCGGCTGCGGACGCGGTTCACATGGAAATGTGGCTCACCAATGGAACCGCGCAGATGCTGTCCGATCTTCGCGTGCAAAACTGCGTCATGCTCAAGGGCGCTGAGGGTTTCCAAGACCAGACGGTGGACAATAAGATATTCTCTTCGCCCTACGCGGCCTGCCGCTCCAAAGATGGCCGGCGTTGGGTCATTAGCGCCTGGGAGCCATGCCATCGGGCATGGTCCAACGCGAAGTGTCCGTGCCTCCATTCCGATCCCACGTTTCCCGATTGTCCACCAGGCGAAACGAAGCGTCTCAAAGGCCGCCTCTCGTTTTTCGAGGGCCCGGATATCGAAGCCGAATTGAAGCGCATCGACGCGACTGGCTGGCGCAGGGGAACGTGATCGCTGCGGGGCGGACATTCCCCCCCAACCGGCAAGCGAGGCGATAAATGGCCGCCCGTGAACCCGAGGGCTTTCGAACGTATCCAAGTGGTGTTCAAGCGCGAACGCGGCCAGAACAAGGCACAAGGAAACACCAACCCGCCGCACTTAACACCCGTGATTGTAGCGATTTCCGCTCAACGGACGCCGTAGCGGGTCGATCGGCCTTTCGATATACTGTCGCATTGTAAAAACTGCCCGCGAGCCCTCATTTTCCTGCCTAAACTGCCTATGATTCGCGTTGCCATCATCGGAGCCACCGGCTACACGGCCTTGGAGCTGATCAAGATCTTACTGCGGCATCCGGAGGTGGAAATCACCACGTTGACCAGCCGCAGTGAAGGGAGCCCCCATGTCGCTTCAGTGCACCCGCAGTTGGCTGGCCGCATCGATTTGCCGATGGTCGATCTCGGTCCGGTGGAGGTTGCATCGCGCGCCGACGTGGCATTCAGTTGTTTGCCGCACGGCGTGACTTCGAACCTGGTGCCCCGCTTGCTCGACGCTGGCATGCGAGTGGTTGACCTGAGCGCGGATTATCGGCTTAATTCGGCAGAGGTCTACGCCGAGTGGTATGGGCAAAAACACAACGACCCGGACCGCCTCGGAAAAGTCGCTTATGGACTGCCCGAGTTATTTCGCGAACAGATTCGCCCGGCCAGGCTGGTGGCCAACCCGGGCTGTTATCCCACGTCGGCGATTTTGCCATTGGCGCCGTTGATCAAAGCCGGCCTGGTCGCACCGCGCGAAATAATCGTCGACGCCAAAAGCGGGATTTCCGGCGCCGGCCGCACGCCCAAGCTCACCACGCATTTCCCGGAGTGCAACGAAAGCATCGCGGCCTACAACGTCGGGAGGCACCGCCATACTCCGGAAATCGAACAGGTGCTCAGCACCGCCAGCGGCCGGGCGGTGGAGGTGATCTTTACTCCCCACCTGGTTCCGATGGATCGGGGCATTCTCTCCACCACCTACACCCAGCCACTGACCGAGTTGACTGAGGAAAAAGTGTTGCAAACGCTGCGCGACTTCTACTCGAGCGAGCCTTTTATCCGCGTGGTCGACCATTTGCCCGGCACGAAAGACACTGTCGGCACGAATTTCTGCGACATTACCGCGAGGATCGTCCGCGGGCGATTGATCACGATTAGCTGCATCGACAATTTAATCAAAGGCGCTTCGGGAGCGGCCGTTCAGAACTTCAACCTCATGCACGGGTTTGCCGAAACGACGGCGCTATGAATCGCGCCTGGCGGACCCGCACGCGTAACACCCCTGGAAAGTCGCAATCGATGACCATTGCTGTCCCTCAGGGCTTCCGACTATCCGGCGTCTACTGCGGCGTCAAACGCAATACGTCGAAGCTCGATTTGTCGTTGATCGTTTCGGACGGGCCGGCTGTCGCGGCGGGTGTCTACACGCAGAATCGCGTGTTCGCCGCCCCGGTGGCCCTCGACCGCTCGCGAACTCCCGCCGCCGATATTCGGGCCGTCGTCGTGAATTCGGGCAATGCAAACGCCTGCACAGGGGAGCGCGGACTGCGCGACGCCCAAGAGATGGCCCGCGTGGCGGCGTCCGCATGCGGCGCCTCTGAAAAACAGTCGCTGGTCATGTCGACCGGCATCATTGGCGCGTTCTTGCCGATGGACAAGATCATCCCGGGCATCCAGGCCGCGGCCGCGACGCTGGCCAGGAACGAAGACGCGCTATTGGCCGCGGCACGCGGCATGTTGACCACCGACACAAGGCATAAACTTTCCGGCCGGCAGATTACCCTGAGCGGCCGAAAGATCCAGATTACCGGAATGGCCAAAGGCGCGGCCATGATCGGGCCGAACATGGCCACGATGTTGGGCGTCATTCTCACGGATGCTCCGCTCGACACGGCCACGGCTCAAGAGATGCTGCGCGAGGTTGTGGACCACTCGTTCAATTGCATCAGCGTCGATGGTCACATGAGCACGAATGACACGGTACTGCTGTTGGCCAATGGGGCGGCCGGCGGCAACGTTCTTGACGGAACCGACGTGCAGACCTTTCGGCATGCCCTTCAAGAGACCTGCAGCGAATTGGCTCGCTCAATTCCGGCTGATGGCGAAGGCGCCACGCATTTGATCACTCTCGACGTGACCGGCTGTGCCACCATGGACGCGGCCCGTCAAATCGCCCGCACCGTGGCCGATAGCCCTCTGGTGAAGACCGCCGTGGCGGGCGCCGATCCGAACTGGGGACGGATTGTCTCGGCCGCGGGCTATGCCGGCATCGAATTCGATCCCGCCGGGGTCGACCTGCGAATGAACGGTTTTCTACTGTACCAACGCGGGGCGCCGCTGGAATTTGACGCCGCCCAAGTCTCAGCCTCCATTCGCGACCAGCACGATACGCACGTGGTGCTGCACTTTTCCGAAGGCAATGCTCAAGTACGCTTCTGGACGACTGATCTCACGGCGGAATATGTTCGGCTCAACGCCGACTATCACACATGAGTACCTCGCTACGTCGCGTGTGCATTGGCGCGATCGTGCTGGTTGTGGTCTTTGCCGCGGCAGTCGTGGGCTATCGGATTGCCGGCCGCAGTTGGCTCGACGCGATCTACATGGTCATCATCACCATTTCCACCGTGGGCTACGGCGAAACCAGCTCGCTGCCGCCGGGACAAAAGGTGCTGACGATCGGCGTGATCGTTTTTGGCATTTCGGCCGCCGTCTTTACGCTAGGAGGATTCATTCAAATGATGATGGAAGGGGAAATCGAACGCGCCCTGAGCTTGGGTCGTACGACGCGCGCCATCGAAAAACTTACACGTCACGTGATCCTCTGCGGGTATGGCCGTATCGGACACATCTTGGCGCACGAGCTGAAGTGCAAAAGGCAATCGTTTGTCGTTCTCGACAGCGACCCCGAGGCCCTCGCCGAAGCTCAGAATGCCGGGTACCTGGTGCTTTTGGGCGATGCAACCGAGGAAGAAGTGCTGCTGGCGGCGGGTGTCGAGCGAGCCCAATGCCTGGTCACGGCGCTACCGAGTGACGCGGCCAATGTGTTTATCACGCTCACGTCCCGCAACCTCAACCGCGACTTGCAGATCATAGCCCGCGGCGAATATCAGACGACCGAAAAAAAACTGCTGCAAGCAGGAGCCAATCGGGTCGTGCTGCCGGCCGCGATCGGTGCGCTGCGGATGGCCGCGATGGTCACGCGGCCCTCGACAATCGAACTCATGGAGCTGGTCGGCGGGCAGAGTATTTTGGACGTGGAGATTGACGAAATAGCCGTTTTGGCAGGAAGTTCTCTAGTTGGAAAGACAATCGTCGATGCCGAGACGCGCCGCCGTCACGGCCTCTTGGTCGTGGCGGTGAAACAAACAACCGGCAAGATGGTTTTCAATCCCGGCGCCGAACTTGTTTTCCAGCCCGGTGATACGGTGATCGTCATGGGCCGGCTGGAGGATATCGACCGCTTCCGTCAGGAATACACGCTTTAAGTGTGCTCACGGTAGCCGCAGTCCCCCGCGGCGTGCTCACGCCGACGGTACTCGGGCCCTTGACAGCGGGCTTTGCTTTAGGGGAAATGGGAGCTAGACCCCTCTGTTATCCATCCCGCCACGATGTTGCTTGGAGTGCCCACCAATGACGCTCAACCGATCTCGTCGCGCATCTGAGCGATCGATCGTGGCGGCGCCAGCGCGTCGAGCGGTTTTCATTGTCGGTCATGTTCTATTTACTTTGGCCGGCACGAGTTGGGCCGCGGACCTGCCGGTCGACCATACTGCCCAAATGGCCCAGAGCATGGAGCTGTTCAAAAGCCAGGTGCGAGGATTGCTGACGCAGAATTGCCTGAAGTGCCATGGTGGCGAGAAGACCAAGGGCGAATTCGACCTGACGACTCGCGATGGTCTGCTCAAGGGGGGCGAACTAGGCCCGGCCATTGTCGTCGGCAAGCCCGGCGAAAGCCTGTTGGTTCGGCTGGTTCGCCATGAAGACGAGCCGAACATGCCCGAGGACGCTCCCAAGCTGCCCGACGCGGTCATCGACCAAATCACGGCCTGGATCGCCAGCGGGGCGGCCTACGACAAACCGTTGGTCGACACGGCCGCCACGATTACGTCCAAAACGGTGAGCGAAAGTGATCGCCAATTTTGGTCTTTTCAGCCGCTGAAGAAACCCGCGATGCCATCGGTCGCAAACAAAGCCTGGTGCCGCACGCCGCTCGACAAGTTCATCCTGGCCCGCCTGGAAGCCAAGAATCTGTCTCCCAACAACGCGGCCGATCGCCGCAAGCTGATTCGCCGGGCGTACTTTGACCTGATTGGTCTGCCGCCTTCGCCGGAGCAAGTCGAGGCCTTTGTGGCGGACCAGGCCTCGGACGCTTACGACCGGCTGGTCGACCGGCTGTTGAACAGTCCGCACTACGGCGAACGCTGGGCCCGGCATTGGTTGGATCTGGCCCGTTTTGCCGAGAGCCATGGCTACGAGCAAGATTACGATCGCCCGTCGGCCTACCACTATCGCGATTTTGTGATCCAGGCTTTGAATGAGGACACGCCCTATGATCGCTTTGTGCGGCTGCAAATTGCCGGGGATGAGTTCGAGCCGGACAACAACCTGGCCCTGATGGCGACTGGATTCTTGGGCGCCGGCACGCACGCCACGCAAATCACGGCCAATCAGGTCGAAAAGGAGCGCTATGACGAGCTCGACGACATGGCCGCCACGGTCGGCACCGCGATGCTGGGGCTGACGATCGGCTGCGCCCGCTGTCACGATCATAAATTCGATCCGATTCCGCAGGCCGACTATTATCGCCTCGTCTCGACGTTTACCACCACCGTTCGCAGCGAGATCGACCTCGATTTCCATCCCGAGCGTTACCGAGAAGCCAAAGCCGCCTTCGATCGCGCGCACGCGCCATTGGCCGAAGCGCTGGCGAAATTCGAAAAAGAACAGCTTCCTGGCCGTTACGACATGTGGCTGGCCAGCGATGCCAAACCGGTCGCGCCCAAATGGCTCGTCCCCGACGTCCAGAGCGCGAAATCAGACGGCGGCGCGACGTTCACCCGCCAGCAAGACGGCTCCTACCTGGCCAGCGGCAAGAATGCTTCGTCGGACGTGTACACCTTCGTGGTCCAAACCAGCCTGAAGGGAGTCACGGCGGTCCGGCTCGACGCGCTAGTGGATTCGTCACTGCCGAAAAACGGCCCGGGCCGGGCAGCCAACGGAAATTTCGCGCTCTCCGATTTCCAACTCTGGGCTGCGCCAACCGGCTCGCAAGCTCCCGGCGCCCCAGTAAAGCTCGTCAATCCCAAGGCCACGTTCGAACAGGCCGGGTTGCCTATTGGCTCGGCGATTGACGACAACAAAATGTCGGCGTGGGCCGTCGATCCAAAAACCGGCCAGGACCACGCCGCCAGTTTCGAATTGGAAACACCGATCGCCGGCGAGCAGGGCACGGCCCTCACGTTCATTCTAAAATTCGAAAACAATACGGGCCACAATCTCGGGCGCGTGCGGCTCTCGCTCAGCAACGCGGCAAAGCCAGTTGGCTTGGACGGCGAGCAAGTCGCATCGACCCTGGTTGACGAAATCAACCAGGCGCTGGCCACTGCGGCCGAGCTCCGCAACGACAGTCAGCGTGCGGCCCTGTTGGCCTGGTATCGCGAGCGAGACGCCGACTGGAAAAAGCTCTCGGATGCCGTTCAAGAACATCTCAAACAAACGCCCAAGCCCGAGCTGACCAAGGTCATGGTCGCGACCGAGGGGCTGCCGGCCATCCGCTTGCACACGCAAGGGGCCGACTTCTTCGAACACACGTATTACCTCAAGCGGGGCGATCTGAATCAAAAAATTGGCGCCGCCGAGCAAAGTTTTTTGCAGGTCCTGATGTCGGTTCCGGAGCTGGAAAAGCACTGGCAGGTTGCCCCCCCTTCGGGATGGCGCACTTCGTATCGGCGCCGTGCGCTGGCCAATTGGATCACGGATCCCAACGGCGGCGCCGGCCATTTGCTTGCCCGAGTGATTGTGAATCGACTCTGGCAGCATCATCTTGGTCGCGGCATCGTAGCCACGCCCAGCGATTTTGGAGCACAAGGCGAACGACCGACTCATCCCGAGCTGCTCGACTATCTCGCCGATCAACTGATCCAAAACGGCTGGCGGCTCAAAGAGATACACAAGCTGATCATGACCAGCGCCGTTTACATGCAAGGCACCGATGCCGATCCCAAACGCGCGAGCGTCGACCCGGACAATCTATTATTGTGGCACCGCTCGCGACAACGGCTGGAAGCCGAGGTCGTTCGCGATGCCATGCTCGCTGCCAGCGGGCAGCTCGATGAGCGAATGTTTGGGCCGGGCAGCCTCGACGAATCGCATCGCCGGCGAAGCATCTACTTCACTATCAAGCGCAGCCAGCTTGTGCCCAGCATGATTTTGTTCGATGCTCCCGATTCGCTCCAGGGCCTCGGCCAGCGATCCTCGACAACCGTGGCGCCGCAAGCGTTGGCGATGCTCAACAGCGCGCAAATCCAGGGCTATGCCCGGGCGTTTGCAAAAGGCCTGTTGTCGAAAGAAGGAACCGTCACCGAGGGAGCGATTCGTCGCGGATACCTGACGACGCTCGGCCGCCCACCGGATAGCGAAGAGCTGACCGAGTCGACCGCTTTCGTGAAGCGTGCGACCGAATCGTATCAAGCGGCCGGCAAAAGCGACGCAGGCGAGCTGGCATTGGCCGACTTTTGTCAAATCTTGTTGAGCTTGAACGAATTTATTTATGTAGAGTGAAAATAGTGATTAGGTTGTGTGTGCTTGACGAGCCATGTTGGTTTCGCGTGGTGCCACTTGTGTTGAAGCAGTTGCGCGATGATCTGTCGCAGTTGCGGGGCGGTCAGTGCCGGTGTCGATTTTTTTCCCCCTTCGCGTTTCCTGCACTAAGAACCACGTGGCGATGAGGGACAGCGTTTGATGATGGTGCCATCCGATCCACTTCTGCACCTCGTAGTCGGCCAAGCCGGCCTCGCTCTTGCTGCGCCGCAGGCATTCTTCCACGCGATGTTCGGCCCCGGCCACGCGGGCAAACTCGGCGGCGGGCGTGTCGGCAGCAGCGTTCGAGAAGTAGGAGTCGTCATGCCGCCACCCGTCCGCGTCCTCGTAACGAATCAACACCAGTCTCTCGGCGTACTTCGTCCGCCCTCCGCCTTTGGTTTGCACGTGCGGCACCACAGCCACTTCCACGACCAGCGGCCCTTTTTCCGCGTCGCGAACGTCGACTCGTTGCCAAGCCGTCGTCGGCAATTCCTCGCGGACGCGAGCAATGCGGACGAATGGGCGAGCTTTAGGCGTCCCCGGACCACGCCGCGGCAACGCGTCGCTGTCCAGAATGCGCACGGTCAGACTGTCGGGCGCGCCCAGCAAGTAACGCTCTCCCAAGGCGTGCAAATCCCGGCGGAAATGGGTCACTTTTCCGAATTCGTCGTCCGCGGTGACCCAGCGGTGCGGCAACACGTCGCGCCGCGCGCAAATCATCTCCAACGCCAATGCGTGCCGCGTGCGGTGACCGACCGTCTTGGGCACGCCCGCGGCGCGACACCGCCTGCGATCTCTCGTCCAGACCTCGGGCAAAAACAAGCGGAAGTCGCACAGCGCATGTTCTTGCCGCGACACATACGCCAGGTACACGCCGACTTGGCAGTTGTCTACCTTGCCGAGCCGGCCGCACCATTGCCGCGCGACGCCTACCGATTTCTTGCCCTGCTTGGGAAACGCCGACGGGTCGATGACCAACACCCCATCCGGCTCGCCCAACTCGCTGCCCACCTGTCGACACAACTCGTCCAACAGGGGCTGATGGTTCCATTCGGCCGTGCCGATGAAGTGCTGCAAGTTGCGGCGGTCTTGATCGTGCTGGTAGGCAA
>JACQFF010000038.1 GCA_016200205.1 Planctomycetia bacterium | reverse complement strand
TGAAGCAGGCGATTCATGTGCTGGGAAAACGCGAAGAGCAGCTCAATGCCGACCAAGTGGACGGTTTGCTTGACGAAGTGACTTCGCGCGTTCACGACGCAGCGGTTGACGACCTTGACCAATTCCTGTTTCAAGAATCGTTGGAACAGCCGGCTGCCGACGACACCGAAGAACAATAGTCTCTAGAACGCACGATGCGACGAAGAACATCCGCAAATGCTGGCAAACGCGGCGTGAAGAGTAGCCCGCTCGCAGTGATTGACTTGTTCGCGGGTATCGGAGGGTTGGCGCTAGGATTTCTTGAAGCGTCATCGAGCGGCCAGGCTGATTTCGATGTGCGTTTGCTGGTTGACAAAGACATCGAGGCACGGGAGACATTCAAGCGCAACTATCCTGCTATTCCGTACCTCGTCGCCGACATCGCTCAATGTAGTGGTGCCGCGCTTCGTGAACGCGTCGGGCTCGGCGCGCGCGACGAACTGCACATCTTGGTAGGCGGACCGCCATGCCAAGCGTTCAGCCGCGTGGGCAAAAGGGTACTGGCCGATCCGCGCAACGCCCTGGTCTTGGACTTTCTTCGACTGGTCAAGGATTTACGGCCATTAGTTGTGTTGATGGAAAATGTCCCGCTGATCATGACCGCGTTCGACGGTGTGGTGATCGAAGAAATCAACGAAGCGCTCAGTGAACTCGGCTACTCCGCCACGGCGGAAATCGCGACTGCGAGCGACTACGGTGTGCCTCAGTTTCGGAAGCGTGCGCTTGTCGTCGCGTATCGAAACGACCTTGGCGTCGTGCCAGCTTTCCCAGCCGCCACGCACCGGAAGATCGATTACGCCGCCAGACTACCGCAGCGTAAGAAAACCACTTGCCACAACGGCCTCTCAGAGTTCATCAGCGTCGAAGACGCGATCAGCGACCTTCCTCCGCTAAGTGCGGGTGGGGGCGAGGAGTGCGCGTTCTACACCACTCCGCCAAGGACTGAGTATCAACGATGGGCACGCGAGGGCTCAATTGGCATCTTCAACCACCGTGTGCGCGGGCACAGCGAGGAGTACCTGAAGAAAATAAGTGTGATCAAAGAGGGATGCCGTAACGCAAGCCTGGGCGACGACGAACGATTCTCCGACAATTACTTCAGCCAGGCATACGGACGGCTACACCGACGGGGCATCGCGCATACTATCACAGCGAATTTCTCCAACCCGGGATCTGGGAGGTTCCTGCATTACAGAGACCTTCGTGCCATTACGGTGCGTGAAGCCGCGCGCTTCCAGTCGTTTCGCGACAAGTTTGTCTTTCACGGCTTTCACCTCACCCAGATGCGTCATGTCGGCAACGCTGTACCAGTCCTGCTGGCCAGAGAGTTCGCTCTTAAGATTGCCGCGGACGTCCGCGAAGCGGGAGTCCAAAACGTGCGACGAAACGGAAGACCAAAAAGCGGATGGAAGGAGACGCCCGAATTGCGTTCGCGAATCATGCGAGCGGTTCATGGGAAAAACACCGGGGCTGAGCTAAAACTTCGACAGGCCCTCTCAAAACTCGGGGTGCGCGGTTACCGCTTACATCCCACAAAGGTTCCAGGATGCCCGGATGTCTACTTTCCGTCCCAGAAACTCGCAGTCTTCATCGACGGTTGCTTCTGGCACGGCTGCCCGAAATGCTACCGTGCGCCAAAGTCGCGCAAAAAGTATTGGGCGTTAAAGGTGAAACGCAACAAGGATCGCGATGCAGAGAACCGAGCGCGCTGTGCACAGCTCGGTATCCGCGTTGTGCGCGTCTGGGAGCACGACATAAACACCAGGTGCGCGATGGTTGCTCAGCAGATTGCAAAGAAGTTGGCACAGAATGGGAAAAAAAGGTGAAGGCCTTCGATGCTCCAGAACTGGCGTCTCGAGGACCTTGATGGTCCGGCCGCTCACGAGCATGTTGGCTCTGGGCTGCAACCCTCGGGGGGAGAAGTTCGCGGGCACATGGGGTGACTCATTCTCGGACGAAATAACGGGGGACGAGGGTCGTTGTTTGGATCCGACGTCGAGCTTTTCAACGCTGGTTGTCGCAATTCCGGCGCGCCTCGATTGCGGGTGCTGAATCCTGCGTGTCAGCGTACGGCCATGGAGCGCTGCCGCGTAAGCCAGCAGTGGCAACCACGCGGGAGCAATTCACCCCACTTCCTTGCTCTTTGCCCCTTCCAGCGTCAGGGCCATGTTTGGCCCAGGGCGGCGGCGATTTTTTCGGTCTTCAGACCTTTGATCTTCAGCAGATCTTCAAGCGAATAGTTGGTCAGCCCGCGGGCGAATTCGATGCCCGCGGCGTCTTGCAGCGAGACGATGTCTCCCTTGCGAAAACTGCCGGTGGCTTCCACGATGCCGATGGCCAACAGGCTCTTGCCTTTTTTTTCCACGGCCACTCGGGCTCCGGCGTCGAGGGTCAAAATGCCGCGGGGCTGGGCGGTGAAACCGATCCAGCGTTTGAAGGCGGGAATCGCCTGGCCTTGGGCCAACAAAAGCGTGCCCACCAGCTCGCCGGCCACGATTTTGGCGAGATTGCCCGGCGTGCGGCCGTTGGCGATGATCACGTTCTCGCCCGCCGTGGTGGCGATGCGGGCCGCCTCGAGCTTGCTGGCCATCCCCCCCTTGCTCATTCCGGTGACGCTGTCGCGGGCCAACTTGAAAACCGATGGATCGAGCCGGGTGACCGTGGGAATCAATTTCGAGTCGGGATCGCGCGGGTCGCCATCGTACAGGCCGTCGACATCGGAAAGCAGCACCAACAAGGGGGCACGAATCAGATTGGTGACCATGGCGGCCAGCCGGTCGTTGTCGCCGAAGGTGGTCATTAGTTCATCGACGCTGACGGTGTCGTTTTCGTTGATCACCGGCACGGCGCCGAATTCGAACAGGGCCCGAATGGTGTTGCGGACGTTGAGATATCCGGTGCGGTCGTCCAGATCGTGGGCGGTGAGCAGCAGTTGGGCGGCGTGACGGCCGTGAGCCCGCAGGCCGCGATCGTAGGATTCCATCAAATGGCTTTGCCCAACGGCGGCGACGGCCTGCAATTGGGCCAGATTCGTGGGCCGTTTGCCGAGCTGTAGCCGTCCCAGCCCGGCGCCGACAGCCCCGGAAGTGACCAGGGCCACCTTGCGGCCGGTGGCCATGAGTTGATGCAGTTCCTCGGCCAGGGCAGCGACTCGGTTCTGGTCGAGTAGTCCGTCAGCGTCGGTCAGCACGCGAGTGCCGACCTTGACGATGATCGTGTGAGCCGCCGTGGCAATCTCTTGACGCAACAAGTCGGTCATGGGAAGAAGGCTGTAGGCTGAAGGCCGTAGGCTGTAGGCCGATGAAAAGAACAGGTTGTTCGTTGCATCATACCGCTGGGGCGTCGCGGCAAAAACCCTGAACGGACGCGCGGTTTTCACGAGGTGACGACGAAAAGGCCGCGAATTCGCCGCGGTTGTTAAACCTGACCATCGCTTCTACAATATGGTTCTCGGGGCGAGCGGAACGAAAGCTTGGCACCCTCTTGAAGATCGGGCGATCACCGTCAAAGCTGTGTGCCACTGGCTCCGCCGGTGCAAAATCTTGGGGTGTTTCACCCACTGGCAGAGCCAGTGGCACACGGCAGTTGGGCCTCGTACCTCGATGAGTGAATTACTGCACGAATGCGGCGTGGCCGCGATTTACCACCTCCCCGGCCGGGGCAAGAGTCCTCTGTGCCCCGAGCAGGGTCCGGAGGAAGTCTCGCGGCTCATCCCCCGCATGCTGCTGGACATCCAAAATCGAGGCCAGCTTTCGGCCGGCATGACCTCGTTCAACCCGCATCGCAACCAACTGATCGACACCTACAAGGAGTTGGGGGGCGTCAGCGAGGTCTTTCGGCTGAACCATCGCGGCAAGTACGAAAGTCTGATGCGCAAATACGCCGGCCGAGCCGCCATTGGCCAGGTCCGCTATGCCACCTGCGGCGCCGAAGACCGCAGCTATGCCCAGCCGTTCGAGCGGAGCCACGTGCAGAAGCACAAATGGTTCAGCTTTGCCTTCAACGGCCAATTGGCCAATTACCAGGAGCTTCGGCAACGCCTCTTGGCCGACAGCGATAACCACCTGGCCCGCGATACCGACACGGAAATCATCATGCACGAAATCGGCCGCGAGTTGGCGGGCGATAAGCGGCCGCCGTTGATCGAAATCATGCGCAACATCAGCCAGCGGTTCGACGGCGCATATTGCCTGGTGCTGCTCAACGCGTTGGGCGACATGCTCGTGGCCCGCGATCCGCTGGGCTTGCGCCCCCTGTGCTACGCCGTGGAAGGCCCGCTGTTTGCCGCCGCCAGCGAAAGTGTGGCCTTGTTGAACTTGGGTATTTCGCCCGAGAGCATCAAAAACCTGCTGCCCGGCCAGGCGGTGACGATCAGCGACGGGCGGCTGGAGATCCAACGCTTTGCCACCAGCCCTCGGCAAGCCCACTGCTTCTTCGAGTGGATTTACTTCGCCAATGTGGCCAGCACGATGGACGGCCGCAGCGTATATCTATCGCGCAAAGCGTTGGGCGAAGAACTGGCCCGGCTGGAAACGGTGTCGATCGACGAAGACACGATCGTGGTGCCGGTGCCCGACACGAGCAAAGCGGCCGCCGACGCCATGGCGTTCAAGCTCAAGATCCCCTCGTTGGAAGGGCTGATTCGCAACCGCTATACGGGCCGCACTTTTATCGAGGGCGCCGGCAGCCGCAAGCGAAAAGCCGAAACCAAGTACACGCCGCTCCGCGAAGTGCTGGAAGGCAAGCGGGTGATTCTGGTCGAGGATTCGATCGTTCGCTCCACGACGATGAAGGTGCTGTTGAATCGCGTCCGCGATTTGGGGCACGCCCGCGAGATTCACGTGCGCGTGGCTTGCCCGCCGATCGTGGCGCCGTGCTTCTACGGCATCGACATGTCGACGATCAACGAACTGTTCGCCCCGCAGTTCTTGAAAGGCGGTCCGCTGACCGATGAAGTGCAAGCCAAGATGGCGTCGTTCCTGGGCGCCGACTCGTTGCGCTATTTGCCCGTCGAATCGATCGCCCGCGCCATCGGTTTCGACAGCGATCAGCTCTGCCAGGCCTGTATTACGGGCGAGTATCCCTCGAAGGCCGGGCAAGATTTGTATCAAATCGCGCTGGCGAACGTCGCATCCGGCACGCTCTCGCGCACGTACGAGACCCAGCCGGTGGGCACGGCCGGGGAACGGCGCGGGTAGGGCCGCGGCTGGTTTTCACGCCGGCTTGTCGAATCGGGCCCGATAAACCGGCAGATCATTGAGCCGCATGCGGCGCTCGAAATGGGTGCGGTAGTCGAGATCGTGATCGGCCGGCATTTCCCGCACTGGCCGCGGGCCAATCAGCTTTGAGTGCCCCGCGATCAGTTCGAGCGTGGTCTGGTAGTATTCCTCGACGTCGGTCCAAAAGTGCAGCGTGCCGCCCGGCAGCAGCGCGCGCTCGACGTGGCCGAGAAAGTTCTGGTTCAGGACGCGCCGTTTCTTATGTCGGGCCTTCCACCACGGGTCGGGAAAGTAGACGTGGACGGCCGCGATCGAGCTGTCGGGCAGCCAGGAATGGACGAAATGCTGGGCGTCGCCGTGAATGACCCTTGCGTTGGTTAAGTTCCGGCTGGCCAATCGCGCGGCGACAAAACGGGCGTATTTCGCCAAGATTTCGATGCCCAGGAAATCGGACGCCGGATCGCCGGCCGCCGCGGCAGCCAGAAACAGGCCTTTGCCGCTGCCGACTTCGATTTCGAGCCGCGCTTGCCGGCCGAACAGCGTGGCCCGATCGAGCGGCCGCGGCAGCTCTTCGAGTTTGATGAAATACTGCGAAAGATCGAGTTTTGGATCGATCGGACGCAGAGCACGTCGGCCCATGCCAAAATCCTCAGCGGGCGGCAAATAGGGTTGTGATATCCAGATAGAAAATCGGACGCGTCTACGTGGTCGGGCGGCCGTCCTCGATCGCTGCCGTCGGTCGCACTTGGCCCCTCGGCCATTTAGGGGCGACTCAAAAATAACTTCGGCATTTTGATTTCCCTCACCCCGCCCTCTCCCAGAGGGAGAGGTGTTTGCGGACGAAGTTATTCTTGAGTCGTTCCTTAGGTCTCGTTAGCGCCAATCGGTGGGAGGAAGGGAAAAGTTTTTGCTGACTTCCTCGTGCCACGAATCTCCCGGGGGCGGCCCGCGGAAGGACAAAATCGGCATCAGCAACACACCGGCCAGAAAGCCGCCGATGTGGGCCCACACGGCCACCGTCAGGTCCTTGCCGATGAAAACCGCTTGGACCAATTCGCCGCCAAACCACAATCCCAACCAAACCAAGGCCGGCATCTCGAACGTCGTGACGATGCCAATGAACAGCAGCGTGTGGACCTTGGCCTTGGGGAACGTCACGGCATAGGCGCCCAAAATCGTGGCCACCGCGCCGCTGGCCCCGATCACCGGAATCGTGCTTGACGGGTCGTAGGCCCAGTGGGAGGCCGTCGCCAGCAATCCGCCGACCAGATAGAAAACAAAATAGATCACCGGCCCCAGCCGGTCCTCGACGTTGTTGCCGAAGATCCACAAAAACCACATGTTGCCCAGCACGTGGAGCCAGCCCCCGTGCAGGAACATCGACGTCAGCAGCGAGGCAAGGATTTGAACCGGCACGGGATCGAGCTGCACGGCCTCGACCGGCGGGCGCTGTCCTGCAAAGCGAAAATCGCCCTGCGGCGCCTCGAGCTCAACCGGGACCTGCACGATCAGTTTTGGATTCGAGAATTGTTGAATCCGCTGGGGGACGAATCCATGCTTGATGACTTCAACTTGCTCGTTCAACTGCGACAACTGGCTGAGCCACAACATGACCGCCAGGTTGATCGCGATCAGACCGTAGCTAACATACGGCGTGCGAACCGTGGGGTTGTCGTCATATAAGGGAAGCAGCATCGCTTTCGGTCGACCCCGCTAGGTGATCGCTTTTTGCTGGACGACCAGCGCGTCGACGGGCAGGGGGATTCCCTTGATCTTGCCGTCGGCGACCATCACCTGATTGACAAACGCCTGGAAGCGGCAGACGATCAGGGCCCCCGGGCGAACCTTCAACATCTTGCACACGATGACGAGTCGGTCGCCCACTCGAACCGGATCGCGAAAGCGAACGTCTTCCAGTCCGCCAAAACCGACGACTTTGGTGTCACCCAGCAATTGATGTTTATGGGCGTAGTAGCTGCACATTTGGGCGGCCGCCTCGCACATCAAAACCCCCGGCATCAGGGGCATGCCCGGCATATGGCCGCGAACCCAAAACTCGTTCTCGGTGATATCTTTATAGCCGGCGCAGATCATCCGCGCGAAATCGTCGTAAACAATCGAAGTTAGCTGTTCCATTTCATAGCGCTGGGGATTGTGACGGCGGATCTCCTCCAAGTCGGCAACGACATGGTTAAGGTCGAATTCCGAAAAATCCAGCAGCAGCTCTTTAACGGACACCGCGAAAATGCTCCGGGGCGAGTTGTCGAAATATCCCTAGGAGGCGTTCAAACCTCGCATTTTACCCCCGGGAGAACTGCCGGGCAACGCCGACCTTGACCAACGCAAACTTGGCGAAGGGCGCGTAGCGGCAAACTTTCATCAGCAGCCGCGAGAACGACTTGAGTGAAAGAATGGACGAAACGCGTCAATGGGCTCGCGGCGCAATCGACCGCCGGCTTCGGCTCAATCGGTCAGGTGCGAATATCCTTGCGCTTCAGCCGGCGAGCCTTGCTATTTGCCGGCCGCTTGCCGTGATTGGCTTTCTTCAATTTGCGATGGGGCTTGGCCATGGTTCTCTCCCGTATCTCCTCTGGACGCGTCCAATTATATTGCGAATCGATCAACTTAACATCCGAGTTGGGAATTGGGAAGGATAGACGGGTGCGTGCAAGTTTCCCTGGCAGTTAGGGCGCGCTGAAAGCCAGGAGAGTATCGATCTGAATTACAGCCGCGAAGCGGCGGCTTGCAATAGCCAGGGGCGTGAGCCCCTGGGAGCGATTTCAACCCGCAATCAAAGCCCCAACGGGGCGACCTCAGAACGCCCCGTTGGGGCTTACCGATCGTTTCGTATACGCAAACCAGGGGCGTTGCCCCTGGTTTTTGCAGGTGGTCCCGTTGGGACCCAGCCATAGAATCGCCCC
>JACQFF010000287.1 GCA_016200205.1 Planctomycetia bacterium | reverse complement strand
GGTGCTCCAAACTCCCCAGAAGCGGATGGAATGGGGGTGCCGCCACTTCCAAACCGCGTGAATCCAAATCGCGGTAAGGAGCCCTAAGGTATATCCGGCAGCAGCCGAGGTTATCTGATCAAACATGAAATGCACGCTCGAGCCTGCACATCCCAAAACGACTGCGATCGGTCTTCGGTAACAGACAGAGTATCCGAGAATTTCAACTCGTCAGATAAACGATCCGGCAAGGCGGACAGAAAATCATGCTCGGCGTTTCCAGCACCGACATACGCGCGGATCTCAACACTTTCGCTCTCAGCGAGACCTGGTAAAGCGGCGTACAAAATTCCCTCGTCAGAGACCTTTACCTCACCTACTGACGACAAGGAAAGAAGATCACGCTCGGCCAGTCGCTATGGTCGTCATCGATGTGCCACACACTGTCAATTGGGTTGAAGCGAGCCAGCGTTCGTCGCCCGCCTTTCAATGTTCGAATGCTCCCATGAACCAGGCGAATATGTCCGAATGGTCCGTAAAAGCGGCCTTTGGAGCGGCGGGAGCGTTCCGCGTATACCAAAGTGGGTGAATCGATCACCAGCGCCGCAAAGCTGTCTTGTTCATCGCGCCATTGATCTTCGCTGAGGCGGAGAATCTCGAAGTCAAGCGGAAGAATCCGTAACGACCTGCGCACAATGCGTAGTCCATCCACTGGTCCAATTCGCCGACTCTCGATTCCGTTACACGATCGCTCCAAATGCATCGTTAACATGGATTTTACTTCCAGGTCTGGGCCCGCTTGAGCAAACGGTCACGGCCGGTCGGTATCTGCCTGATGGAACCCGAGGAGTTCTGGGCATAAGCAGTCGACAGCCAGACGAAAGCACCGTGGGCGGTTTTAGACTGCTGAAAACAACTGATCGCTCAGACGACTCGCGTGCTACAAAAGCGCGCGTGGCCGCGTCGGATCGGTTCAGACCTGCAATCGCACAAACCAAGCTTGCAATGAGAGAAGCTCGGTGCTCAAGACCGACCGCGTTTCGTAAACGCCGTCAATGACGCGTGCTCTGGAATGGGTTGTCTGGTCATCGGCGATCGCCGGCGGCAGTCGATCGACGCTGGAGAGCGCTGCCCTGTCTCGATCGCTGCTAAAGAGTGCTGGATTGGTTGAATAGGGATTTGGGCTAATGGGACTCGGCCCTTCTTGGCACGAGCGGCCATCATTGGAATCAGTGCATTGGGCTGCGTATTCAACCGCAACGATCATTCGCCGCGAGGCCCCACCCATCGCCACAATGAGGATGAGTGTCACCGACGTAACGGGCATGATCCATCGATTCTTGACTGAGCATGCCAACATGAGTCGATCCCCTGACGGTGCTGCTTCCGATTGTAAATCGATCCGCGAGTTCTCGCAAGCTTGCACTGCAACCACCGGCGAAGTTCTATTGATTGCCGACCGGCAAATGCCTAAGCTCGCGAATCCCGGTTGGCGAAAGATGCTCCGAGATTGCGGCCATGCAGCGGTATTTCACGATTTTCCTCATTGCTTTCGCAATCACAACAGCACCGGGTTGTTCGTGGTATGACGCCCTTTCTCAAAAGCTTGGAATAAACGCTTACGGTCGTTCCGATCAAAATCCTATCTCTCACGCCGAAGCCGAAAGGGCGGAGGCTCGAGAGCCCGATTAGGGCGGAATATCAACCGTGGGAAGGTTAATTGGCTCGCCGCAGAGCCCACGAGAGCCATCTCGATCAGGTGTGGCTGGACAAAACCTATCAGCCGGTACATCGCTAAGGGACGACTCAAAAATAACTTCGGCATTTTGATTTCCCTCACCCGGCCCTCTCCCAGAGGGAGAGGTGTTTGCGGACGAAGTAATTTTTGAGTCGTTCCTAAGTCGCAAGCGCACGCGAAACGCCGCGTGCAAGGGTGGCGGTTGGGTTTTGCCCAACGGTTCTAAAAGTCCCATGCTAACCGCGTGCCGACGCTGTTGATGACACCGTCGCCGACGAACCGGGAGCCGTTCAAGCTGTTATTCGGACCGGCGACCGCCGGCGCATTGTTCACCCAGGCAGCAACGTAGTTGAACTGCAGCTTCGTGTTTGGATTAAGGAACCAGTTCAGACCCAGGGTGATGTCCTGCACGTTGCCGCCGTTGACGAGACTCGAGTTCAGATCGAGCCAGTCGTAACGCAGGCCGACTTGCCAGGCACCTGGTCCGCAGAAGCCAACGCCGCGGGCAATGTACGCGTTGTTGTGCGGGACGACGCGACCAAAGCTGGCCGTTTGACGGTTGTAAGCGCGGTGCTCACCCGTGAGGAAGCACATCACTTCCACGTAGCCTCCTTGGAAGTGAACCTCGCCGAGAGATGGTGCACCTCGAATCGAGCTGGCCTGCCCCATATGGCAATACTCGTACTCGGCTTGAATCAGCCATGGTCCCCAGACGAGCGCGACTTCTGGGTTAAGCAACCCCTGGCTGGTGGCGTAGAAGTTGCCGGTGTCAACATAGTTTGGCGGCAGCGTCGAGGGGATGTTGCGGATATCGCCGCGGGCACGGATGCGCACATTCGTGCCGCCGGTATACCCGGCCGGCTCCGTATCGAACGTCCGATACGCCGAGCCAACGCCCAAGTGCAGCATGTAACGCCCTTCGGACGGCTCATCGTAGTACGGCGTCCAGGTGAACCGGCTATTGAAGGAGTAATTGTTGTTGCCGACGTCGTAGGTAAAGCCGTTTTCATAGTCGTTGTTCTTGAAGATCCCAAGGGCCCAAGTCGCGCGCTTGTTCGGCGTGATGTTATACACGGTGACGCCTGGCGTGAAACCGTTGTTGTTGGGGCCGTTGAATGCGTCCTGCAAAGGCGAGCGCTCCATGAAGTCCAGGAATCGGCTGGTCGTCAGGTGTTCCAGGCCAATCATTTCCTTCTGGTTGCCGGCGCGGATGTTGCCAATGTACGGCAACTCCCGGAACGTCATCCACACGTCGGTTGGCGCCGGAACGTTGATCACGTTACCACCAGCGGGAAATGCGGCACTGCTGCGCAATCCGGTCGCCGGATTATTGCCACCCGCGACGGGATCGGCGTTGAACTCCGTGTTGGCGATGTCGAATTCGGCCGCCCAATCGATCTGCTCCCACATCGTGCCGTAACCGCCCAATCGCAAGCGGCGGAAGTAGAAAGAATCCTTGGTTCCCGCGCCATTAGGAATGGAAGTAATACGGGTCGGGTCGGGTTGTTGAATGAACGCGGCATCGGCTTGCACGCGGCCCGCGAGCTTCACCTTGAAGTCGCCGTTCTTGGTTTGCAGTTCTCCGCCGTTCGGGGTCCACTTGCCAATCATGTTGAGATCCGAACCGACGACGCTCTTCTTTGCCGTGTCGGCATTGGTACCCGTTGTCGCGGTTTTCGACTGCTGGTCCGGCTCCTCGGCTGACGGCGTGGTGGCGGTTCTCAACTGTTCTTCGAGCGCTGCGATGTTGCCTTGTTGCTGCCGGACGATTTGCTCCAGTTCGTTGAGTCGAGAGTTTACATCGCCGTTGGAGACCCCGCTGTTGTAGCTGGCCAATTGTGGAGTCGCTCGATTGCTCAGGCCTGTGGCAGGAAGGGGCACGATCCGTGGAGCGACGGGTTGGGATACTTGGGAAAAAGCAGGCGAAGCACCCGTTGCAACTGCCACGAGCAGCGCGCCGAAAAAACGCCGAGTTTGAATCGGTAAATGTCTTGCAATAAAGTGTGCGGACAGCATTTTCAAAATGAGCCCCGATTCTTGATCTGGAGAGGTTGCTAAAACCCTTGGCTTGAACTAGACGGACTCATTCGGGACGCTCGCTTCGATGATTGCTAGCACCCGGGCGGTCTGAAGGTGATAATTCAGCCCATCCCGCGCCGGCACTCCTTGCCGGTTTGCCATATTCCACCGCTCTAAGTTGGATCGGACAAACCGAACAAACGGTTTATTAGGATTAGCTGATCGGTGCGGATAATTCCGGATAGAACCGCAAAATCCGTAAAGTTGGATGTTTGGGCGGTTCTCGGTGACGGCCAAGCGGTGGTGATCCTGGCCGGATCCGCGGCAGCACGATGAAACCGCTACGCGGCAATCGTGCTGGCTCGTTTCGAAGAGAGTCCTGTGCGTCCAGGCGCCGCGCTGCGCATCGCAGTAACCGCCCAAAAGCCAACTGGAGCGACCTTCAATGGGCGGAAGCGGCGGACGTTGAGGAGTGCAAGACCAGCGGCGTCGAAATAGGCCGTGTAATCGTACACGGGATGCCAGGCCGATAGGCCCAATAGAAAATAGAAAAGATTTGTCACGCCCCAATACGTGGCCTGCGCCGCGCGTGCCAGCAAGTTGCCCTCGGGTGGCATGAAATCGGAAATCAGAACCTTGCCGCCCGCCTTGGCCAAGGTTGCGAGATGGCAGAGCATTCGCCGCATGTCTTCCTCGCAGAAAACATTCAGGAAGAAGTTTACGATCACAACGTCGTAGAATTCCCGCCGATCGTGGTCGACGAGGTCGCACTGCAGGAATTCGGCAGTCAGGCCCTCCCGCGTCATCCGCGCCTCGGCTTGGCACAACATGGCGGTAGAGATATCGATACAGGTCACCCGGGCGCCCTGCCGGGCAGCCAATACGGCATCCTCGCCGGGACCAACCCCAACGTACAACACGCGATCTTGCGGCTCGATCTCGGCGATTTGCGAAGCCTTGGCGTCGTAGATCTGCCGCCCGGAATAGATGTAGCCGAGCGCTTCGTAAACGGGGGCCACGCGGTTGTAATTCACTCTGGCCATTGCTTTCCGTTCGGCCTCCAAGCTAATGATTTTGAAGCTGCGTACTGTAGTGAGCCGAGGCTTCAGAGTCTACGGTAGTTTTCCGCGTTTTCGCGGCCCCGGGGGGGCACAGACAATCAGCCCCACGGTAGATCAACCTGGCGGCGTGATGTTAAGATAGCCCACGTAGCGAGCGTGAAGGGGTTTCCGGCGCCAAGCATGGAAAATATCCCGCTGCTTGCTTTCCGGCGCTAAATCCTTCTCGCTCAGCATGCTCCACCTTTTGGTAAACATCATGCACCGCTATCCGCATCTCTTCCCGCACCTGCTGCTGCTCTTTTGTTTTTCCGCGGCCGTGCATGCGCAGACCATAGGCAACCACCCGGCGCGGTACGACTCCAACGGCATCCTGCTTGCCTGGACCTCGTGGACCGACGCGCTTGCGCGCGAGATGCAATGGTATGCCAAATGCCCCATCGAGCACGGCTATCCGCGATTCGTGTTTATGACCTTCATGGATGGCAATTACGAACCGATCGCCAGGAACCCGTCGCTCATTCCGGCGACGCAGAACGGCATGGGGATTATTTCGTACTTGAAGTGGTACCGCTACAAGGACAAGCGGCCGTCGCAGGTGTTGGCTTTCGCCCGCTCGATGGGTGACTATCTGGTCAACGAGAGTCTCACGCCGGATGTAGGCAAATATCCTCGCTTCTCGCGGTCGACAGGCTGGCGGTCGAAGTTTCCGCAGCCACCGGACTGCGGGTCGCAAAACGACCTGCCGTATGAGATCGAGCCGGACAAGGGGGGAATCGCCGGCTATGCGCTGGTGGTGCTGTACGAAGAGACGAAAGATGAAAAATATCTGCGGCAGGCCGTGCACAACGCCCGGGTACTTGCGCGGAACATGATCCCGGGGGACGGGGCCCATTCGCCCTGGCCGTTTCGTGCCGACTACCGAACCGGCGTGGCCCGGGGCGACGTGTCGGGCAATATGTCGTTCATTCTGCGTCTGTTTGATAAGCTGATCGCCCGCGGCGAACAGGAGTTCAAGCCGCCGCGCGAGAAGCTATGGCGATGGATCAAGGACTACCAGATGCCCAACCTCGCCAAGGACAAGGATGGACTGTTGTGGGTGCTCTTTTTCGAGGATCATTCGGAACCGGACAACCGCACGGCCTGGGCACCCCTGAACCTGGCCCGCTATTTGCTCGAGGACCAAGAGAAGCTTGACCCTAACTGGCAGGCGGACGCACAAGCCCTGATCGAGTTCGTCAATCGCCGCTTCATCACCGTGCGGTTGGGCGTGCCGGTGTGCGGCGAGCAGGAGCACGATCGCGATCCGTGGGGCGGCATTCTTTCGACTTATGGCGCGGTGCTGGCCATGTATTGCGCCGCCACGGGTGACCAGCAGTACAAGGGCATGGCCTACCAGGCACTGAACTTCGCGCTCTACGCGACCGACGACGATGGTTGCCCCACCGATTCCTCGCTGGGAAAGGACCGGGGCGGTTGGCAGGAGGATGCGCACACTGACAAGGTGCACAACTATCTTGACGCCATGACGGCGTTTCCCGAGTGGGCGAAGTAATCGCAGACAGGCCGATGGACGCGCATCGACTTGGCATCCAATGAGGCTATCCGAAAACCCGCCTCGGAGAAGCGAACAGCCCCATTTTGCTGCACGGACTCCGCAAAATCGGGACAGTCCCTGCCGGTGCTCGGATAGGCTCCAGATATCATTTGTCTGACGGTCGCAAGGAAATGCGGCCCGACGAGGGCGGTTCCCAACCCCAGCGGTGGTTATAATAGGGAGACAGTCGCTGCCGCGGGGGTTGTTCTCTTGGTTTTCCAAGATCATTTTTCAAAGCATTCCAGGCAGTACACCGAGTTTCGCCCTCACTACCCTGGGGAATTGTTCCGATTCCTCGCATCGCTACCTCGCCAGCGAGATCGTGCTTGGGATTGCGGTACCGGAAGTGGCCAGGCGGCCGTCGATTTGGCGGCCTATTTTCGGGAAGTCACTGCCACCGATCCGAGGTTCCATCGATGATCACCCTCGTGGAAGCACTCGACCTTGCGGTTGGCCACCATCAGGCGGGCCGTCTGAACGAAGCCGAAACGATCTATCGTCAAGTCCTTCAGGTCCAGCCGCGAAATACCGATGCTTTGCACCTGCTGGGCCGCATCGAGCACCAGCGTGGCCGGCCGGAGCAGGCGGCTGCGCTGTTCGCGCAAGCGATTGCCGAGGACGGATCCCAGCCGATGTTCTTCAACAATCTGGGCGAAGCCTTGCGCGCACAAGGCAAAATCGACGAGGCGGCCGCGGCCTATCGCGAAGCCGTTCGACTGAAACCCGATTATCCCCAGGCGCTGGGTAACTTGGCAATCGTGTTACAAGCCCAAGGAGACCTTGTGCAGGCCGAGTCGTTTTTTCGTGAGGCGGTGCGATTGAGTCCAAATCCCGCAGCGGCATACAACAATTTAGGAACGCTGCTGCGGCAACAGGAAAGGTGGCCCGAAGCAAAAGCTTGCTATCAGGCGGCGATCCGGTTGCAACCCGACTTGGCCATCGCCTACAACAATTTAGGCAATGTATTTCGCCACGAAAAGCTGCTTCCCGAGGCGATTGAAGCCTACCAGCATGCCTTGCGACTTGACGGGGAATACGAGGCCGCACGCTTCAACTTGGGCCTCGTACTCAGGCAGTGCGGCCGCTTCGCGGAGGCTGCCACTGAATTCCAAAACGCCGTGCGACTCGACCCAAATAATTTCGAAGCCTATACCAACCTGGGCGTTCTGTGGAATGAGTTGGGACGAGCGGAGGAAGCCATCAATGCTTGTCGCAAAGCCATCGAGCTCAATCCCCGCAATGACATCGCATATTGCAATCTCGGCGTTTTCTTGATGTTGCAGGGCCAACTCGACGAAGCCCTCGAGTATTATCGAACTGCCATCCAACTGGCTCCGGAAAAAGCGGGGCAGCACGGCAATCTCTTGTATGCGCTGAATTATCATCCGGCACTCGACCCGGCCAAAATCTTCGCCGAGCATCGTTCGTGGGCCGAGCGACATGCCGACCCGTTGACGGCCCACAGCGCGCCGCATGCGAACGATCGTACGACGAATCGGCGATTGCGCGTGGGCTATGTTTCGCCGAACTTCCGCGTGCATGCCGTCAATTTCTTCAGTGAGCCAATCCTGGCTTGCCACGATCACGCCTGCTGTGAAGTTTTTTGTTATTCGGACGTGCAACTTGCCGACGATGCGACCGGGCGATTGCAAAGCTACGCCGACCACTGGCGCGAGATTGTTGGCCTCGGCGATCAAGAGGCCAGCGAGCTGATTCGCCGCGACCAGATCGATATCCTTGTCGATCTCACTGGTCACATCAGCGGAAGCCGGCTGCTGGTGTTTGCCCGCAAGCCGGCGCCCGTGCAAGTGACCTATCTCGGCTATCAAAACACGACAGGCATGATGGGCATGGACTATCGACTGACCGATGCCTGGTCCGATCCGCCAGGCACGACGGACAGTTTCCATACCGAAGAATTGATTCGGCTGCCGCGGAGCTTCTTTTGCTATCAGCCCTCCGCGGATGCTCCGCCGGTGAGCTCGCTTCCGGCGCTGGCCAGTGGATACGTCACGTTTGGCTCGTTCAATAGTTTTGCCAAAGTTACACCGGAGGTCCTGTCGGTCTGGGCGACAATACTTTTGGCTGTGCCTCAATCGCGCTTGGTGCTGCTGGCGCCCCTGACCGAGCGTCTGCGAGCACACGTGACGACCAGCTTCGAGCGTCGCGGGGTTAGCGCGCAGCGATTGGAGCTGTGCGATCGGCGGGCACACAAGGAATATCTCGAGTTGATCCAGCGGGTCGACATCGCCTTGGACCCTTTTCCCTTCAATGGCCACACCACCACCTGCGATGCGTTGTGGCAGGGAGTGCCGGTAGTCATGTTGGCAGGTCAGACTTACGCGTCTCGGTTTGGCAGCAGCGCGCTAGTGACTTTGGGACTCAACGAACTGATTGGCAGCGCGCGCGAACAGTACGCCGAGATCGCGATGCGCCTGGCGGGGAATCTGGGGAAGCTTGCCGAGCGACGCGCCAATTTGCGCCCGTTGATGGCCCGCTCGCCGCTCGTCGATTTCCAAGGATTTACGCGGCACTTGGAAGAGGCCTATCGGAAAATGTGGATCCGCTGGTGTACGCGCCAAACTGCGTGAAGTATCAGGCTGGTGCGGCTCGTCGAGGAATTGGATCGTCATGCTAAGTATTGACGGATCGTTGGCCACCGCCACTCGACATCATCAGGCCGGCCAACTTGCCGAAGCCGAGAGAATCTACCGCCAGATTCTGCAGGTTGATCCCCAGCATCCCCACGCTCTGCATCAGCTTGGCATGCTAGCCCTGCAGGCGCGCCAATTCGAGACCGCCGAACAGTTGATCGCGACGGCCATTCGTTGCGACCGATCACAAGCCTCGTTTCATGCCAACTTGGGCGAAGTGTACCGCCACCTGCAAAGAACGTCCGAGGCCATTGACTGTTACCAAATGGCCTTGCGAATGCGACCCGACTTGGCTCGCGTTCACGTGAATCTTGGGACGCTATTACATACTCAAGGGAAGCTTTCCGAAGCGACAGCATCGTTGCGGACCGCGGTCAAGCTCAGCCCCGAAGACGCGCACGCGCGAGCCCTGTTGGGACGGGCGCTGCATGACCAAAAACAATTTGCCGAGGCCGAAAGCTGCTTTCGGCGAGTGCTGCGCAGTTCCAGCGGCAATCCCGAGGCGCACTTCGATCTCGGGTCGGTGCTTGGAAGTCAAGGCAGACTTTTGGAGGCGGCGGCCTGTTATCGGACCGCGCTCGAGCTGCAAGGGGACTATGCCGAAGCACATAATAATCTGGCTACGATCCTCAGGGATCAAGGCTCAGCGGCTGAAGCCGTAGTCCATTATGAGGCGGCGTTGAAGGCCAAACCCGATTACGCCCCAGCCCTGGCTAACTTGGGCGCAATTTATCAGGATGCGGACGAGTTGGACAAGGCGAATGCGGCGTACGCCGCCGCGCTTCGCGCCGACCCGACACTTGTCGCGGCGCGAAACAGTTTGGGAACCGTGCTCCACCGGCAAGGCAAGCTGGAGGAAGCCAGGACCTGCTTCCAAGAAGTCATTCGAAGCGATCCTCATTTCGTGGCCGCCCACATCAATCTAGGAAACGTCTTTCAAGCCCAGCGCAAGCTGACGTCAGCGATTGCCTGTTATCAGGACGCGGTTCGCATCGATCCGAACCAAGCCGAAGCTTACAACAACATTGGAGTGGCTTGGAGCGAACAGGGGTGGCGCGACGAAGCGATTACATATTGTTCCCGGGCCATCGAACTCAAGCCCGACTTTGGTATTGCGTACAGCAATTTGGCCGTGGCTTTGCAAGCCCTGGGCCGGTTGGATGAGGCGATTGCCTGTCACCGAAAGGCCGTCGAACTGTTCCCGAACGGCGCGGGTCAGCACAGCAACTTGCTGTACGCGCTGAATTACCATCCGGCGTACGACGCGCCGACGCTCTTCGCGGAGCATCGCGCTTGGGGCCAGCGCCATGCCGACCCGCTAACCGCGCAAAGTTTACCTCACACGAATGATCGGACGGCCGACCGGCGCCTGCGCATCGGATACGTGTCGCCACATTTCATGGGGCACGCGGTGAATTTCTTCAACGAGCCGATTCTGGCGTCTCACGATCGCGATCAATTCGAGATCTTTTGCTATTCGGATGTCGACCGGGAAGATTCGATCACCCACCGGCTACACGACTACGCTGACCATTGGCGAAGCAATGTCGGACTGACCGATCACGTCGTGAGCGAGTCGATTCGCCGCGACCAAATCGACATCTTGGTGGATTTGACCGGACATATCGGCGGAAACCGGATGTTGGTGTTTGCCCGCAAGCCCGCCCCCATCCAAGTGACCTACATCGGCTATCAGAACACGACGGGCATGCTGGCGATGGATTATCGGCTCACGGATGAGTACGCCGATCCCCCAGGCGCGACCGACGCATTTTATACGGAGCGACTGGTACGCCTGCCGCGGACGTTTTTCTGTTATCTTCCTTCCGGCGACGCACCGCCCGTCGTCGCCGCGCCCTGCGTCGATCAGGGGTATATCACCTTCGGTTCGCTCAACAACATCGCGAAACTCACGCCCGACGTTTTGGCGACGTGGGCCAAGATTCTCGCGGCCGTACCCGGATCGCGCTTGATCCTATTGGGCGATATGACCGATTCGCTCCAGCGATACTTGGCCGAGCGTTTCGCCGCTGGCGGGATTGCCTCAAACCGACTGGAACTGGCGAATCGCAGGCCGCGCAACGAGTATTTGGAACTGATCCAGCGTGTCGACGTCGCCTTTGACCCCTTTCCCTTCAATGGGCATACCACAACCTGTGACTGCCTGTGGCAAGGTGTACCCGTGGTCACGCTTTCCGGCCAGACGTACGCATCCCGATTTGGCGGCAGTGGCCTCGCGACGTTGGGACTTGCAAATCTAATTGCCGGCACGCGCGACGAGTACGTGCAAATTGCCGCCGGCCTCGCGGCAGACGTGCAGCGGCTCAAACTGTTGCGCGGCGGCATGCGCGAGCGGATGAGCGGATCGCCGCTGTTGGATTTTCGAACGTTCACGCGCAATCTCGAAACCGAATATCGGCGGATGTGGATGTGGTGGTGCGCACAAGCGGGCTCTTGACCATTGATTGGGACTAGCGACGGTTTTTCGACGGATGTCCGACATGGTGAACGTAGATGAAGCCATGGCGAGCGGCGATCGCCATCTGCAAGCCGGGCAATTTGCCGAGGCGGAGAAAATCTACCGGCGGATTGTCCAGGTCGAGCCGCGCAACGCGCTGGCCCTGAATCAGCTTGGCCTCTTGGCGCTTCGTACTCGCCAATTCGGAGCCGCGGCCCAATGGTTCGAAACGGCGATTCGCCATCACCCCGCACAAGCAGCTTTTCATGCCAATCTCGGCGAAGCCTATCGGCACATGCAGAAATTGCACGAAGCGATTTCGTGTTATCGCGCGGCCGTGAAGGTTCAACCCGGCTTCGCGCAATTTCACGTCAATCTCGCGACGCTGTATGTGGCGGCGGGAAAATCGACCGAAGCGATCGCTTCGCTGCGAACCGCGCTTGAGTTGAATTCCGAAGACGTGCATGCACGAGCCCAATTGGGACGCGTGCTGCACGAACAGCGATTGCTTGGGGAAGCGGAGACCTGTTTCCGGCGAGTGGTGCGCAGCATGCCCGCCAGTTCGGAGGCCCATTTCGAACTGGGCAGTGTCTTGCAAGCACAAGGCAAGCTCGACGAAGCGGCTGCCTGCTATCGGACGGCCCTGGAGTTGAGGCCAGATTATCCCGCCGCGCATAACAATTTGGGAAATATCTTGCGGGATCAGGGCTCGCTGGCGGCGGCCGCCGGCCATTACCAGGCGGCCGTAACGGCGGCGCCGGGACTGGCCGAGGCTCATGTCAACTTGGGCGCGCTCTTTCAACGGCGCGGCGAACTGGACAATGCAAATGTCGCGTTCCGCGCGGCGCTTCAGGCGGATCCGAATCTTCTTGCCGCGCGCTATGCTCTGGGCGGGTTGCTTCTTCGGCAAGAAAAGTTCGCCCAAGCGGCGGCCTGCTATCACGAAGTTCTGCGAATCGTGCCTCACAGCGTTCGCGCGCAGGTCGGCTTGGGCTCGGTGTTCCAGGCTCAGGGCAGCCTCGACGCCGCTATCGCCTGTTATCAAAAAGTGATTCGCTTCGAATCGGATCACGCCGCGGCGAACAACGAGCTTGGCGCGAACCGCGATCGTTCGAGTGGCGGCGGCGATGCGATTGACGAAGCCGCGGGCGGCATCGATTTGGATGCCAGCTTCGCCGTCGCGCACAACAACCTTGGCGTGTTGTTGCGCGCGGTGGGCCGGTTGGATGAAGCCATCACCCATCACAGAACGGCCGTCCGGCTATACCCGAACGGCGCAGCCCACCACAGCAATCTGCTGTACGCGCTCAATTACGACCCCGCTTACGACGCGGCCACGATCTTTGCCGAACACCGCGCATGGGCGCAGCGGCACGCCGACCCACTAACGGCGGCAAGCCCCCCGCATTTGAATGACCGCACGCGCGACCGCCGATTGCGCGTGGGATATGTATCGCCCAATTTTCGGGCCCAGGCGGTGAATTTCTTCAGTGAGCCGATTTTGGCCTCTCACGATCACCAGCAATTCGAGGTCTTCTGCTATTCGGACGTCAAACGCGAGGATGAAATCACGCAGCGGCTCAAAGGATATGCCGATCACTGGCGCAACATAGTCTGGCAATCGCATCAAGAAGCAAGCGACCTGGTGCGCCGTGACGAAATCGATATTCTCGTCGATTTGACCGGTCATATCAGTGGCAATCGCCTGCTGTTGTTCGCCCGCAAGCCGGCTCCATTGCAAGTCACTTATATCGGCTACCAAAACACCACCGGCATGAAGGCCATGGATTATCGGCTGACTGACGCCTGGTCCGATCCGGCGGGCGAAACGGACGCGTACTACACCGAACAGCTCGTCCGATTGCCCCGCAGTTTTTTCTGTTATATGCCGCCGAGCGACGCTCCCGATATTGCTCCCCTGCCGCTCGAATCCAATGGCCATGTCACCTTTGGTTCCTTCAATGACTTCACCAAAGTCAGCCTCCATGCCCTGGACGCCTGGGCCAGGCTGCTGCTGGGCGTTCCGCGATCGCGATTGATCGTGCTCGCTTATACAATCGACTTGCTGAAAGATCATCTCTACGGCACGCTGGGGCGGCACGGGATCGACCCGGATCGCATCGAGGTGATCGCGCAGCAGCCCCACCGGCAATATCTGGACCTGATCCAGCGGGTCGACATCGCGTTGGATCCGTTTCCCTTCAACGGGCACACCACCACCTGCGACTGCCTGTGGCTGGGAATTCCGGTGGTCACGCTATCGGGCCAGACGTATGCATCCCGATTTGGCGGCAGCGGGCTCGTGACCTTGGGACTTACGGATCTCGTCGCCCACACAACCGACGACTATGTGCAAACTGCCGCGGGCCTAGCGGCAGACATCGAGCGGCTCAAGCAATTGCGCGGCAGCTTGCGCGAGCGGATGGCCGGCTCGCCGCTAGTGGATTTTGCGTCGTTCACGCGCAACCTTGAAGCCGAGTACCGGCGGATGTGGGTGCGTTGGTGCGCGAGTTGAACCGAATCGGATTTTGATTTGGCGGATTTTTCGCGCGGCTACGATGCGTCCGCTTCCGCCAGATCTTGCAATTCGCACCACCGCTCCTCGATCGGCGTCAGTTCCTTCACGATGGCGGTGATTTCCTCGTGCAGGCGCATCGCCTCGGTGGGATCGGTAGCTTGCAGAAGCTGGGCGTTGAGTTGCCGCCGGCGGTCGTCAAGACGCGCAATGTTGCGTTCCAGCCCGGAGACTTCTTTGCGCAATTCTCGCTGTCGCTGTGTGCGCTCCTTTCGGTTTTCCTTGGGCGCTAGTGGTTTTTCGGGCGAGGATTTGGCGGCCAGCTCGCGTTCGCCATCCTCGATTTCCTTGTTGACGTAATAAAGATAGGCATCATAATCGCCGCGATAGTTGATCACGCGGCCGGCGCGCACTTCGACGATCGCCGTGGCCACGCGCTTCATGAAGTGCCGATCGTGGCTCGTAAATATCACGGTGCCCTGGTAGTCGTTGAGCGCTTGGGCCAGGGCGTCGACCGTATCCACGTCGAGATGGTTGCCGGGCTCGTCCAGCACCAGCACGTTGTATTGGCTCAAGAGCAGTCCCGCCAGGCAAAGTCGAGCCCGTTCGCCGCCACTGAGCACCGAAATCCTCTTGTGCACGTGATCTCCGCGAAACAGCAGACTGCCGGCCAGATCCAAGATCGCTTGCGACTTCGTGCCTGGAGCCGCCTGATGCTCGAGGTATTCGAGCACGGTGCGTTTTTCGGGCAGGCTGGTGTACACGTGCTGGGCGTACACTCCGATCTCACAGCCGTAGCCCCAGCGCACTTGTCCCGCCAGCGGCTCCAACGAGGAAACGACGGACCGTAAAAACGTTGTTTTACCTTGCCCATTATCGCCGACCACGGCCACCCGCGAGCCGTGTTCGATTTCCACGTCGATCCCGCGAGCCACTTCGTTGTGTTCGTAGCCGATCGCAAGATTCGCGCAGCGCAACGCCGGGCCCTTGCGCGGCTCGACCAGCGGCGCGCGAATGTTAGCCGTCGCTTCAGCGCCGGCGATTTCAATCGTTCGCAAACGCTCGAGCTGCTTGCCTTTGGAGCGCGCTTGCGACGCCGTGCTGGCCCGGGCGCGGTTTTTGTCGATGAACGTTTCGAGTTGGCGCCGCTTGGCCATGATGGCGGCATTCACGCGCTCGTCATGTTCGCGCCGCTCGCGCTGATATTCGAGAAACGCGTCCACCGGGCCGGGATACAACGTGAGCTTGCCACGCGACAGTTCGAGGGTTTGGCTGCACGTGGCGTTCAGGAACGCTCGATCGTGCGACACGACCAGGCAGGCCTGACGAAATTCGCGCAGGAAATGCTCGAGCAGGATTTGCGTGCGCAAGTCGAGAAAGTTCGTCGGTTCGTCCAATAGCAACAAGTTCGGGTCGTGCAACAGCAAGGCCGCCAGCTTGACGCGGGTTTGCCATCCGCCGGAGAGCTTTTGGATCGGGCCTTCGAGGTAGGCGCCTTTCAACTCGAACTGGCCGGCCACTTCGCCGCAGCGCCAATCGGGCTGGCCGCTGTCGCGGATCAGGAATTCGAGCACCGTTTCGCCGGGAAGAAAGGGATCATGCTGACGCAAATAGCCTAGCCGTAATTTGGGATGGCGCACGACCTCGCCTTTGTCGAGTTCTTCGCCGCCGAGCAGGACGCGCAACAGCGTACTCTTGCCGGCGCCGTTGCGCCCGATGAAGCCCACGTTGTGCGCATCGGTAAGGGTTACTTCGGCGCCGTCCAAGAGGATCTGCTGGCCGTAGCTCTTATGTGCGTCTGAAAGTTGTACTAGCACTGCCATGTCGAAACTTCGAACTTGATTCGTGCGTCCGCTAACCGTCCTGCTTGGCGCGGCTGTTGGGCCAAAAAATAGCCCACTCGGCATGTCGCGTAAAGGGCGAAAAAAGCGAAAGCGGCCGAGGGCCTGATGGGATTCCCGCGCCAGGGGCCGATGCGCAAAAAGTGAGGACGCGAACCCGATTGGGCGAGTTCGCGTCCTTGAATTCTAAAGGTTAAACCGAGCCGAATTCGCCGGCGATCTTGGACTGGACCCTGTTACTTCAAAATCTTGCCGGTGTCGGCGATGATGCTCTCGATCTCTTTCTGGTCGAGCTGGCCTGCCGCCACGGCATGGCTGGCAGCCACTTTGCCGTTGCGGTAGATCGTCACCGTGACTTCAGCAGCCGGGTTGATGTTGAATTCCACCGGACCGTTCTCGTTCTCTTGCGGAACGACGACCGCTACGTTTTCGATCTGATTCTTCGTGGCCAACTCCTTGGCGGTGCTCTTCAATTCGGTCGGGTTGCTGCCGATCAGATTGACAAACGACGAAAGTTTTTGGTCGGCATTCTTCGTCACGGTCTTGTCCAACTCTTTGATCAGACTGACCAATGATTCGTCGGCCTTGCGCGCGAAGACCATCACGACGGGCTTATTGCCCAGCATGCAGCGATAGCAGAAATTGGCGCCGATTTCCTTGCCGTCGTTGACTGCGCCACCGCATTTTTCTACGTGGAACGCGCCCACCAGATCGCCAGGTTGCAAGCCGCTTTTCAGTTCGGCGGCACGCACGGCGGTAATGCCGGCCAATAAAACGGCAGCCAAACCCAAGGTGACTGAAGCTTTCATCGTGGAAACTCCTCCTGTGTAGTGTGGGTCAAATCGAGATAACGTCACGGATGTTGATTGGTACGCAAGGTCGGCTCATTTGGTTCCCGCAATTGCCGGGAAAATCCGCAGTGGCGCCTGGAAAATCGTCATTCCACCGCGTTCTGGTAGGTGCCTAAATACCCCAATGGGTCCTAGGGTGCCATTGTAGGGATCGGGCCCATCGTGGGCCAGACGAACTTAGAGCAAATGGACAAAACGCAACTGCCGCCCTGGTAAGCGGTGTTTCATGGCCGCTTGCGGTTTAGCGTCGCACCGCCCAATCGATTCTGTCCAGCCGCTCTTGGCTGGTGCGTGTTATTTTAAACCAGTTCCGGCCTAACGCAATCAGAAAACTAGCCTGTTGCTCGCTGAAAAACCCAGTTTCGCCAGGCAATTTGTGGATGAAACCAAGGGCTGCGCCCCGGAGGTTTGCTTTGGCCAATGGATGCGACTAAATTGCCCCCAGGCACTCTTGGACCTGCGCCCCCAAAGGTGGCCATTGTCGAGTGCAAATTATCAAAATCTCACGAATCGGAGTAGCCCCGATGAAGTCGATTATTTTCGCCTTGTTCTGCTTACTGGTCGCCTCCCAGGCTGTGGCGGCCGACAATGCACTAACTGACGCCGAGCAGAAGGACGGCTGGCTGTTGCTGTTCGATGGCAGTTCGTTGGCCGGCTGGATGACCAGCAGCCAGAAGCCCAGCCAGCGGCCCGTGGAAGAACATGCCATTAATCCCCACAAGTGCGGTGGCTACATGATGATTCACGAGAAGCCCTGGGGCGATTTCAGCTTGGCGCTCGACTTCAAAATCAGCAACGGCTGCAACAGCGGGGTATTTATCCGCACGTTTCCGCTGACTCCCCGAGCAGGCAAGGACGTCGGCTTCAATGGCCTGGAAGTTGCCATCGACGACACGACCGGGGCCGGATTTCACGACACCGGCGCGATTTACGACCTCGTCAAACCGCGAAAAAACGCCATGAAACCGGTGGGCGAGTGGAACCACATGGTGATCACCTGCGACAAGAGCCTGATTTCCGTCGAGCTCAATGGCGCCATGGTCACCCAAATGGATTTGGACCAATGGACGGCCAAGAACAAACGGCCCGACGGGTCGGAACATAAGTTCGACGTGGTTTACAAAGATCACCCCCGCAACGGATACATCGGCCTGCAGGACCACGGCGGCGAATGCTGGTATAAGAACATCAAGCTCAAACCACTCTCGCGATAGCTATTGCCTATTGCCGCCGGTTATAATGGTATCCTGCCCGATACGCCCGTTTGCGCCCACCCAGAACGCCTCATGCACACGGCCCCGACGATGTCAGCCTCACGGCGATTGATCCTTGGCGCGCTTGCCGGATTGATATTTGGCGGCAGGGCGCTATCGGCTGCGCCTGCGGACACCAAGCCTGCCCCGATCGAATTCGTTCGCGACATTCAACCGATTTTCGTGCGGCACTGTTATGAGTGCCATGGTCCTAAGCGGCAAGAAGGGGGCTTGCGGCTGAATGTTCGGGCCGCGGCATTGGCCGGCGGCGACTCGGGCGAAAAGGCGATCGTGCCGGCTGACACCAAAGCCAGTCGGCTGGTCAAGGTGATCAATGGAACCGACGCCGAATTGAAAATGCCGCCCGACGACGAAGGCCAGCCACTCGACCCGCAGCAGATCGAATTGATTACGCGCTGGGTCAGCGAGGGAGCCAATTGGCCCTCCGATGCTGATCTGCCAACCTCGAAACCAGAGCATTGGGCTTGGCACAAACCACTGCAAGCCAGGCTGCCAGAAGTTCAACACGCGGACTGGCCACGCCATCCGATCGACTACTTCGTGCTCGAGCGGTTGGAAAAAGCCGGGCTCGCGCCCACGGCGGAGGCCGACCGCTACACCCTCGCGCGGCGCGTTTACTTGGACATCATCGGCTTGCCGCCGACAGCCGAACAAGTCGATGCCTTCGTGAATGACACTCAGCCGGGCGCCTATGAGCGGATGATCGATCGGGCGTTGGGCGATCCGGCCTATGGCGAGCGCTGGGCCCGCGTTTGGCTCGATCTGGCCCGCTATGCCGATTCCAAGGGTTATGGGTCCGATCCGCTGCGCACGATTTGGCGCTATCGCGACTGGGTGATCGAGGCCTTCAATCGCAATTTGCCCTACGATCAGTTTACGATCGAGCAATTGGCCGGCGACTTGTTGCCCCATCCCACGGACGATCAACTGCTGGCCACGGCATTTCATCGCAACACGATGGCCAACGACGAGGGAGGCACCGACGACGAGGAATTTCGCGTGGCCGCCGTCAAAGACCGCATTGAAACGACGATGCAAGTCTGGATGGGGTTGACAATGGGCTGTGCCAAGTGCCACAGCCATAAGTTCGATCCGATTACCCAACGCGAATACTACCAGGCCTATGCCTTCTTCGATCAAAGCGAAGACGCCGACCGGGGCGACGAAGAACCGAAAATGCGAACGCCCACTCGCCGGCAGGAACCACAGCTTGCCGAGCAACAAGCAAGGATCGCCCAGGTCGAGCGACAAATCGCGTCGACACCGGCCAACCTGGACGCCGAATTGGCCGGTGCGCTGGTCGGACAAATTGCTCAATATAAGTCGGAGATCAAGGATTTCGAAAAGCAGATCCCCACGACACCGATCATGCGCGAGCTGCCCGCCGACAAACGCCGCGTTACGCACACGATGCTCAAAGGCAACTTTCGCCTGCCCGGCGATCGCGTCGAGCCGGCCGTCCCGGTGTCGTTTCATCCGCTGCCGGCAGGCGCGCCCAACAACCGTCTGGGGCTCGCCAAATGGCTGATGGATCCGGAAAACCCGCTCACGGCGCGGGTCGCAGTTAATCGCCTGTGGGGCCAATTGTTCGGAGTCGGCCTGGTTGCTACCGAAGAAGATTTTGGCACGCAGGGTTTGCCGCCCACGCATCCGGAGGTCGTCGATTGGCTGGCGGTCGAGTTCATGCGTGGCGGCTGGGACATCAAGGATATCCTGCGGCAAATTGTCAGCTCGGCGACTTATCGCCAATCGTCGAGCCCGGCCGCGGAAGCGTTGCAAAAAGATCCCGGCAACCGGCTGCTGGCGCACGGCCCTCGTTTTCGCCTCGAGGCCGAAATGGTCCGCGATCAAGCATTGGCGATCAGCGGTCTTTTGAGTCGCAAGCAAGCCGGCGCTTCGGTCTATCCGCCGCAGCCTCCCGGACTATGGCGGGCGGCGTTCAACGGCGAACGCACCTGGGCCACGAGCTCGGGCGAAGACCGGTACCGTCGCGGATTGTATATCTACTGGCGCCGCACGGTTCCCTATCCGTCGATGGCCGCCTTTGATGCCCCGAGTCGCGAGATTTGCACGTTGCGGCGGATCTCGACGAACACGCCGCTGCAAGCTTTCGTGACACTTAACGACCCGGTCTATGTCGAAGCCGCACAAGGGCTGGCGCGACGCATCGTCGGCCACGGGGGCCAAACGGCTGAAGAGCGCGGCGCGTTTGCGCTGCGATTGGCTTTGGCTCGCCCGCCGCAGGACGAGCAGATCGACCAGGTCGTGACGCTGTACCGCAGCGAATTGGACCATTATCGTCAGGACCCAAAAGCCGCGGTGGAAATGGCCACCGAGCCGCTGGGCCCGCTGCCGGCGGGTTACGACACTGCCGAACTGGCCGCGTGGACCGTCGTGTCGAACGTGATTTTGAACTTGGACGGCGTGCTCACCAAGCGATAAGACGAGGATTCCAGGTGGCCCAGACGGCTTGCTGCCTGGGTCGCGAAGCGACAAGAGGCTGACCGGCCAACCTGGGTTGCCTCTCGTGCCTTCGGCACCCCGAGGTCGGGATCGACGGTAACGCAAATGGAAATCACCATCGGAAAGATCGTCAGTCTCGTCGTTGGATTGGCTTACGTGACACTCGCCGTTGCGAGTAAGGGCAGGCTTACCGATGGGAGAAATAAAGGGGACGCAAATCATTTTTGCAGAAGGTCAGGCAACCGACATGGGGTCTCTTGGCACGGGCGCCGGCGGCCTCGCTGTTCGGCAGCAGGTTATCGTCGGCATCACTAGAAATGTTTGCGTCCCCTTTAATTCATTCATCCCGTTATTCTCGAATGTCCTCGTTAACCTCAATCACGCGGGTGACCTCTGTCACTAGTTGCCAAAACGACATGAAGGATCCCAGCAGCTCCCCAATACCACCGGCGACAAAAAGCACCAGCCAGGTTAACCCAACACCAAAAATGCAACACACCGGCACTGAGACTAACGAGACCACCAAGACCACCAAGAAGAACTCTCCCCCCGAGTTGGGGACAATTTGCGCATGGCAAAAACCGAAAACTAGTGCCAACAAAAACACGACGACGTTAGCCAGGATCCACCACTGTGTCGAGTGGTTCGTCACCCTTTCGAACGCGATCTGAGGACACATTTTCGTCACGCTCTCCTCGAGGAGGCGATAGTGTGTATACGTTTCGCTCCAGTGTGGCAGATGGATCGCTAACGGCGCGTCGTGGATTTCCCCTCTCCAGTTGAAACATAAAAAGTTGCCCGAGAAGGCGCCGCTGTCGAGCAATGTAATCTTTTCGACCGAATCCAAGTGAATTGTTTTCTGGGTCTTAAGGAACCTGAACCACGGGCATCCGTCGATGATCAGTTCCCCATTCTGTGTTTGGACAACATGAAGATCCTTGCCGAAGTTGATCGATGCCACCGGGGGATTGCTTCGACAGACTCTTGAAGTGGACCCCAAAAACTGGGCGCCCTGATAAGGTGTAGTTTCCGAGGACGGGAACGACCGATCAGGAGGTGTCTGGATGACGCGGAAGCGGCGGGTGTTTGGGGCTGCGTTCAAGGCCAAGGTTGCTTTGGCGGCGG
>JACQFF010000281.1 GCA_016200205.1 Planctomycetia bacterium | reverse complement strand
TGCGTGGCGGCCAGCGCATCCGATGGCACGCTTCCCGGGGGCAAGCTGCGAGTGGCCAGCGCTTGCACATCGGGTGAAGCATCGGCGGCGGCAATTCTGCGAATGGGCTCGAAATCTTTGGCGTTTGCCAGCGCCATGATCGCAGCCGCGCGGACGCGGGGCGCACCATCCTCGCGGGCCAGCTTTTCCAGCAGCGGCCGCCCGACCTTCGGATCAGCCGCCAACTGCCGGGCCGCGTCTTCCCGCAATGGGCGATGGGTCGAGCGGATCGCGTCCCGAGCGGCCTTGGGCCGCGGGATGGGTTTCGCGTCGGCGGCGCTAATATGCCAAATCCGCCCCTTGCCATGCACGTTATACGATTTCAGCACCCAATCGGTCACGTACAGAGACCCGTCCGGCGCGGTGGCGATGCCCACGGGACGGAAATTCTCGTCGCCGGTGACAATCGACACCGGCGTGGCGCGGAAGCTCGCACCACGTCGCTCGAGGTGATAACGCTCGATGCGATGGTCGCCCCAGGAAGTGGCCAGCAGGTCGCCGATGTAATCCTCCGGCAAATGATCGGACTCGTAGGCCACGATGCCCGAGGGGGCCTCGCCGGTGCCGGCCACCATCGGCAGCGTGCCGGGCAGTTCGCCGTTCCAGGCCGTAAATGGGTGCACCCCTTTGCGGCCATTGCGATAGCGATATCCATAATTGCCGCCCGGCACGATGTGCATCAGCCGGCACGGCGGCAACGAATCGGGATCGTTGTCGACGGCGAACAGTCGTCCGAACGTATCCAGCGCCAAGTGAAAGGGGTTCCAGAAGCCGAACGCCACGAGCCGGAGTCCAGTGCCATCGGGCCGGCAGCGGTAGATTTGTCCGCCCTCCAGCTCGCTCAGGACCGTGCCATCGGTGCCGATCAGTTTGAATTCGGCCCCCTTGTTCTCGCCCAGTCCGAAATACACATTGCCGTCGAAATCGAAAGCGAAGCCCGATAAACCGTTATGCGGATAGTCGCCGTCCGTTTCCAGATGCGCGATTGGCGTTCGCTTATCGGCCCGGCCGTCGCCGTTGGTATCGCGCAGGCGGAATATTTCGCCGCGCGTGGCGACATACACCGAACCGTCGGGGTGAATGCCAACGTTCATGGTCCACTTGGTGCCCTCGAAAAACGTCGTGATCCGATCCGCCCGGCCATCACCGTTGGTGTCTTGGAACATGCGGATCCGATCGGCCGGGGGGCCTTGGTAGTCGTCAGGACGAAAATGGGTGTGGCTCTCGACGACCAGCACGCGCGATTGCGAATCGACTGCCAACCCCGTGGGCGTGACGATGTCGGGCTCGCTGGCAAACAGCTCGATTTTTAGTCGCGAATCGAGCACCTTGGGGAGTGTAACCGCCGCTGCCGGATCTGCGGCCGCAAGCGCGAACAACAGCGGCGCGAAGAGCCCATGCATCGAAAGAATCCTCCAGGACAGGAACGATTTACAGCGAAGTCAATCAAGATAGGCTAGGTGCAGCGCATCCGCAAATGATGAGGGAGGCTCTATGAGGCCGGTTACGGCGGGCCCGCGGGGGAACTACTCGGAGGCTCGATGGTGGCGTTCTGCTTCAGACGGAACTGGAATTTCCGGGTGTTGGGGTTAGCATAACCCTGAAGCCTGGTGGATTCCAAAAGTCGCGATACTGCATCGGTGACACTAATTCGTCGAGATTTAAACCTGGTCGAAGTGAATGCCGATCCGCATTGGCGGCTTCGCAGATCGCCCGGCGTACCTGGTAAAACGCAGCGCTTGTGAGGCATGTCGATGCTTGGTAACTAATGCAGTGTGTGAGCAGAAACTCGTACAGCCGGCCGACCGATTGCATGAATGTTGCCTGATCGTCGGCTATGATGAGGCCGAAGTTCTGTTCGACCTCTATCAGCAATTCGACGCCGTCCAGACCCATTGCTGAATGCGTCCAGTCTTGCGCGGCGAAACAGCCAGTCGGCGAGCAACTCAGCTAAGAACGCGTCTTCAAAACGTTCCGAACGTTGGAATTTGGGAGGGCGAAGCTCCCGCTGAGCCGATTTTGCACCGGAAGTAGAGGCTCGGCAGGAGCCTCGCCCTCCCGGTCGCGTAATTTGAAGACACGTTCTAAGATGCGCGCTGCGACGTTCCTCCCGACGATGAGCTCAATGGCTCGATCGTGGCGACGTGCAACAACGAACAAATCTTGAATTCGGCCGGCACGCCATCGTCGGCGATTTCAGTGCCAACGAGAATGTCATGTCGCGTTAGCATAGCCATTTCGGGATGGCGCACGTCATAGGATTCGCCACTCGACATCACGAGGCGGAACGGCTTGAACGGCTGCCTGGCCAACAATTCACGAAATGTTTGCACTGTCATATTTGTAAACACATTATACGCTGACCAGTCCTGGCCGTCATCCTGGTACCGGCCAGTCGGTGCTCACGTCAGTCGGGGGTGCACGATTTCACCGTGTTCCAATCGGTCGGCCAGCAAACGCAACGACAACGCCTGTGCTCGTTCGACCGCCTCCTGTCGAGTCGTGCCGTACGCCAGCACGCCGGGCAATTCGACCACCTCGGCCAACCACCGCCCATCATCCTCGCGCTCAACTTCAATCTTCAGCATTGAAACCACCAACGGCTGCGGCGGAATTATGCAGGAAACACATCATCGTGCCCTTAAGAACAGCTACCCGGCTAGGACTCGAACCTAGAATGAGAGAGCCAAAATCTCTAGTGTTACCATTACACTACCGGGTAGGGGCATGCGCGGCGCAGGCGCCGTGCATGTAGATAGCCTATGCGTTTGGCCTGGAGCGTCAAGGCGAATCGCCCACGAGTCGCATGTTGACGCGAACGAACCGGCTTACTGTGATAGGATGGAACGGGCCGCGGCGGAGCGAATTCCTCAGGCCCAGGGTCAGCAAGTCCGTGCCCACATCATGGATGAGGGATGTCGTTCATCCCTCGATCAACTACGACCGAATTGCCCTTGCGGACGAGGACAATGCCCGAGGGGCTTGGCTGCACGGTTGTGGCTTGGTGTGCGGTCGCGAGGAACCGGATTCCCTGACCAGCGTTGGCGACGGGTGCGATTGCGGGTCGGAAAACCGCATTTCACGCCACCCTCCCGCCCCGGAAGAGTATCGGGCGCGAGTCAATCAACTGTTGGCGCAGAATAGCCGTGCGCTGAGCGAGTTTGAGGCTGGTCTGGCGCTCGGATCGCTCAAAGTTGCGATAGTGGTCCCTGATTTTGAAGGGGGCATCCCATTGACGGAATTGCGTGGATTGGCTCGGCTCGTGCGGCTTTGCGGAACTCAATCGGCGGACGATGGCGACCTGGAGTACGCGGCCCGACACTTCGCGGGGATTGCCAGGGCGGGTCGAATGATCGCGAGCTGCGATGGCACCTTGGTTTTGTTTCTCGTTGGTTTCGCATTCGAAGGAGTGGGACTTCAAGGACTGGCGGAGCTGACTGAGCGGAACGGCGTTCCGCGCGGCGCCAGGCAGTCGATCAATGCCGCGATTTCCGAAGCAATCGACGCCGCCGTAGTCGTTCGAGCCTTGCAATCGGAATTCTGCAATTATTCATGGCCTGTCGTCGAGCGGGTCAACGAAATCTTCTCCGCCCAAGGCCTCGACGGCATGTTAAACTGGTTCCTGCCGGAGGCTGACCCAAATCCAGATTCACCGGTCGATTTTAATCCTTGGATCCGGCCACGCCACGAGTTCACAAAAAGCGTGCTTGAAGCACATGCAAGTCTGTGGACCGACCTAGTCGTATGAAATTTGCCCAATTGATCGAGTTCGCACACCCTATCTCCCGCTGTCGGCAAATCGCGCTACCGGACCGCGCAAACGCCCTTTTCATTTGGCAAAAGGCAGGGCGGAATCTTGTCGGCCGGCGCGAGATCCAGGGATACTTCGATCTCGCATTTCCATGCGACTGTCAAAAAGAGGAGTGCGCCCATTGCAACGATCCTGAGTTCGTCGTGCCGCCGTATGAGATTGCAACGATCCTACGGCGAAACGCCCGGGCATTGCGGCTGCTGAGTACTGGACTTTTATTAGGTGAATTGCAGATCCCGCTGGATTCGGAAAAAGCCATACGTGGCCTTGATGACTTGTATGTCCTTCATCGACTCATTTTTCTAAAGGCTGTATCGCAGGTTGCAATCAGCGAGTTTCACGCCGCTGCCTTGACGGTTGCTGATAGCCTGGAAATGGCGCGAATGTACTTTCTCGGCGAAGGGGGAAGTATTCATCTGCTGATTGCGATGGCACTTCATCGTGAGGCCCTTGGCGCTGCGCGGTGGTTGGCGGATCAAGATGGCATTGATGCGGACTCCCTTTATGAATTACGTTTGGCCATCGATCGCGTTCCACTCGACGAAGCACTGATTTGCTGCACTCGCGGCGATTTTTACCACGCAGATCTTCGCTGCATCGAACGAATTCCGGACGGCCTTCCGTGCGATGAAACCGTAAGCATTTTTCTGGAGAGATATTGTGGGTTGACACCACACGGTTCTGTGGACGGTAGCGTCGACGACACCAAAGCATACCGCTTTAAAGCAGTGCGTTTTCTGCTGCGCCAACACCCTTGTGTTTGGAACCCAGCAGCAACGGTCCGTGGCATTAGCATGTGCGTAGCCGACAGCATTGCCCAGCTCTCGACGCCTCCAGCGGATCTGCTCCTTATAACGCCCGAGGCCGCGGCATGGCGCATGCAAGCTGCCAAACTCCAAGAACTCTTGCCACGCGGCGTTTGGCCGTCTGACGGCAATTCCGAGGAGCCACCGATCCTGAATTTCGCTTCGGAAGACGATTTCGCGCTTTTGCGAGAGAAGATTGCGACTATTGCCAACCCGCTCGGGCTTCTGCTCGGAACCGGGATTCCAGGTCCAAAGAATATGATCAGCGATCGCCTTGAAGAAGTGGAGGACTTGCTGGCAACTATCGATTCAAGGCAAAGGCGCTAGTCCGGCGCGTTAATGGCGGATCTGAATCGCTCTTCAGGCGCGAGCCGGCAGTCCATTGGACCGGCCCGATTTCTACTCTGTCGCCGACCCGTTGTTATTCAGCCGATTGACCACCGAGAACGAAAGCTGTTCTAGTTCGATCGCCAAGTCGACTCCGACGTGACGGACATTGTCGGGCAGCGAAATCGTCACCGGCGCGAAATTTACGATCCCCTCGATGCCGGCAGCCACGAGGCGATCGGCCACGGCTTGGGCCGCGGGCGCGGGCACGGCGATCATTCCTAGCTTGATCTTGTTTTCCGCCGCAACTTCAACCAGCCGGTCCAAGTGGAAGACGCGGACACCCTCGATCGTGGCGCCGATGCGCTGGGGATCGATATCGAACGCGGCCACGATGCGAAAGCCTTGGTGGCTAAAACCCTTGTACCCCAACAGTGCCCGGCCCAGGTTGCCGGTCCCGACCATCGCGACCGGCCAATCGCGATCGGTGCCCAGAATCTTGCGGATGGCTTTGATCAGGTCGTCGCAGCGATAGCCGATTCCCGGGTGCCCAAAATGGCCGAAATACGCCAAATCTTTGCGGACTTGCGCATCGCTGAAGCCCAACAAGCGCCCGAGCTGGCTGGAACTGGTGCGCTGATGGCCATCGCGCACCAGATGCTGCAGCTCGCGCAGATACAGGCTCAGCCGGCTGACAACCGCCTTGGGAACTGGAATGTCGGCGGGCGGCGGCGGTTTGGGTTTGGGTTCACTCATGAGGCGCTTGAGGCGGTGGAACGTAATGCCCCATTCCGGCGAGAGGGGGAATCTAATTTAAGTCATGGTGTGTGAGACGACAAGTACGTGGTCCGGTCTTGCTCGGCGAGGAATGGATTTCCGAGGGCGCGAATCGACGCATGCACTCCAAGAACAGCGTCGCGGGTTACGACTTATCGAGTCCTAGCAAAATAATGGGCTTCGTCATTCCATCCCGAACCACCGCGTTTGCCGGGGCTTCCGTTGGTCGCCCCTGGACCCTTAGTTACCTGGGGATCAATATTGGCTATTCGACGAGCGTCTCGGAGAAGGGGGCAGTACCATTCTGGGTCCCGACCATCCACTGGATGGTGGCCGCCGCAGAATCGGGACCGTCCATGCCGGTTCCCGGATCGGCTCGTAAAAAAAGCCCCTCGCGCTCTCCGGGAGGCGCGAGGGGCCAAGGCATTTCACGTTCGCGGTGGTCCGCTCGTTAATACGTCAAGTAGCTCGGGTGGTCGACCCAAATCTCACCCGTGGTGGCGCGATAGATCCATCCGCCGCCCGGTGATGCAGTCGCGGTCGGCAACGTGCCGGCGGCGCCCGTGTCGAGCTTCACGGTGTTCAAGCCCGAGAACGGCTGCACTGGCAGCGCGTTTTGCACATAGGGGCCATACGGATGCGTTGCGTCGATCAAACCGGTCGGGCTCAAAGCTCCGGTGACGTCGGTGGCCGCGGTCAATTGTTTCAGGTTGTTGGTGCCGTCGGGCAGCGTGGCGTTGTGCTGCACCCGGTACAGTTCGAGCTGGGTGCGCAGCGATTGCACGTTGAATTTCAACGAGCTTTCGCGGGCATCCTTCGTGGACGTGGAAAACTGCGGGATGATCGTCGCCGCCAAGACGGCCATGATCACCACCACGATGAGCACTTCGATCAGGGTAAAACCGCCACGACGTGATTTGCCAGTCATAGGACTTGTCCCTTTGTTTGTTTGATTCGCTCGAAGTAATTCAGACGCGACCGAATGTCAGCGACGTTCCCGGCCAGGTCGTCACTAGCTCTCAATGCGGAGTTGGCTAACGTCGATCCTCGAGCTCGCAACGGCCGCCAACTCTCCGTCTCGCAAATTGGAAAGCCGGCGCTCCGAGGCTTCAAAGGTTACTTAGGTCGTGAATCGAGAAGGGTCAAAAAAAGATTTGCAAAAGCCAGCAATACTGGCCGGCATGAACTCAATAGCCCGCCCACTTATTAGGCCTGACGCACCCTGACGGAGTGCGCAACCGACATAAGAGGAATAAACGGCCCAAGCGGATAAGTGAGTTGAAGTCCGGACTTTCGACCATCCTCTCAAAGCATATTCAAAATGTCTATTTCAAGCTGTCACCCCAATTTGACGAATGATACGGACTGTTCGGGAAGGTGCGCGCAAAAATACGGCTTCTGTGGCATCCATTTGGATGTCGTAGACAACGATATTTGGGATGCCTAGCTAATGCACGTGGAGTGCGCTAGCCGAATAAACCTAACGGCGAGAAATCGCCTGACCAGACCCCCATCCTGAGCTGTCCACGAAGGAGGCATTTAACATGAGAACGTTGTTGGGTGTGCCGGTTGTTGCGGTCGTCCTGAGTGTCGTGTTTGCGGACGCGGCACAAGCAGGCTACTGCGGCGCGGCGCGGTACCGCTGTTGTGCCACCTGCTGCGATACGTGCGGCTATGCCGGCGCGAAGCAGCAGTGCCACACGGTGATGAGGACCTGCAAGGATGTCGTCTACGAAAAGCAGAATTACACCTGCTACAAGACCGTGTATGAAACGGTCTGCGAAAACAAGACGATCAATTGCGTCCATTATGTGAACGAGACCGCCTATCGCAATTGCGAATACACGGTCTGCAAGCCGGTCTGGGAAACCAAGACTCGCGAGATTTGCTACACGGCCTGCAAGCCGGTCTACGAGACGAAGACCCGCGAGATCTGCTACACCGTTTGCAAACCGGTGTGGGAGACGAAGACCCGCGAGATCTGCTACACGGTCTGCAAACCGGTGTGGGAGACCAAGACCACGAACATCTGCTATACCGTTTGCAAGCCGGTCTATGAGACGAAGACCCGCGAGATCTGCTACACGGTGTGCAAGCCGGTGTACGAGACCAAGACTCGCGAGATTTGCTACACGGTCTGCAAGCCGGTGTGGGAGACGAAGACTCGCGAGATTTGCTACACGGTGTGCAAACCGGTGTACGAGACGAAGACTCGCGAGATCTGCTACACGGTGTGCAAGCCGGTGTATGAGACCAAAACCCGCGAGATTTGCTACACGGTGT
>JACQFF010000280.1 GCA_016200205.1 Planctomycetia bacterium | reverse complement strand
GGCAGGTTTGGAAAAGCAGGATTCAAGTGCGGAATAAGGCTTACCCGATACTTCAGAGCAACAACGGGCAGCTTATGAGTCTGGTTTGTCAAGCCGTCGAAGTGTTTATCGGACGATGCTGAGTAATGGATTGCCCCCGCGGTTGACTCCCCGCCGCTCCTTGCGCGCGAGAAAAGCCGCTTGCGTTCGGTAGCGGTTCACGCCTGATTATCCCACCGTGATTGCCTGCCTGCCGAGTTTTTGTAGTTCGGAAAGCGCAACGGTTTTGCCATCGAGCCATGTCATTGTATGAGTTCGGTTCGCGAGTTCGCGGCTGGGCACATGGATTCCATGAACTGCGGATGCGTGAGCGCCATTGCCAACGGCAAAGTCCATGCAGCGACGAGAGGGGGGCAGGCCATTTTTTCGCGCGGCGGGGCTATGGTTCGCGTCCGCGCCGATCATTGACGCGACCGGGTGTGGAAAAGGGAACGACGGATGGATGCCAAACGATGTACGAGAGTCGTTTACGAAATGCTGTTGACCATTGCAGTGGCAACGGCGGCGTACGCCCAGGATGTTCCTTCAGATAGTGTGTCGGCGGCCCCCACCGGCACTCCCAGTACAACCACCGGTGGTTTGAATCCGGACATGAAATTGGACGACCTGGTCAAGCAGGACGTCGTCGTTCCGGCGCTCAGCACCGTCGTCACGACGGTCGATCGGCAGGAGAGCACCGTCGGTCGCTCGGCCGCCGCCGTGTTTGTCATTACACAAGACATGATCAAACGCAGCGGGGTGCGGAGCATTCCCGAGGCCTTGCGCATGGCGCCTGGAATCGAGGTGGCCAAGATCAATTCGAGCACTTGGGCGATTAGCGCCCGAGGTTTCCAGGGCCGATTCGCCAACAAGCTGCTGGTGCAAATCGACCAGCGCGTGGTGTACTCGCCGACGCTGTTCGGCGGCGTCTTTTGGGACGTGCAGGACGTGGTGCTGGCCGACGTGGAACGCATTGAAGTCATTCGGGGACCCGGGACCGTGGCTTGGGGTTCCAACGCGGTCAACGGCGTGATCAACATCATCACCAAGAAATCCAGCGACACGCAGGGCGCCCTGATCCAGTCGGGAGGCGGCGACCAGGAACGGGACTTCAACACGGTGCGCTACGGCAGCAAGATCGGCAACGATTTGTCCTGGCGCGCTTACGGACAACAGTTTGACCGCAATAGCGGCTTCAGCACCACCGGCGAGAACGACTCCTGGCGGCAGCAACGCGGCGGGTTCCGCAGCGATTGGACCCCGACCAAGGAGGACACCGTCAGGGTGCAAGGAGATATTTACAACGGGTCCGAGGGGGAGCAGTTTACCAATACGCGGCGGTTCCCCCCGGGCAGGGTCACCGTGAACGACCAAGTCAAAGTCAGCGGCGGCAACGTGCTGACGAGCTACAACCGCGTCTTGGACGAAGACACCAGCTGGCAATTCCTTAGTTACTACGATCGATTGACTAGGAATTTCACGGCTTTCGACATGACGCAAGACACGTATAGTCTCGATTTTCAATATCAATTCAGCCCAGCCGAGTTCCACCAGTTCATTACGGGCGTGAATTATCGGCGCGTTCAGGACTTCACCAGCGGCGGGTTTTCCTTCTCCATGACCCCACCCGACTTCGCCACGCAGTGGGCCAGCGTGTTTGCCCAAGACACGATGACCCTAGAAGAGGATTATTTGTACCTCACGCTGGGCGCTCGGCTGGAGCAGCACACGTTCGGAAATTTCCAGCCGGAGCCGACCGCGCGGCTGTTGTGGTTGCCGAGCAAGCGGCAGAGTGCCTGGATTGCCGTGTCGCGCGCCGCGCGAATGCCGACCCGGTTCGATACCTCCCTGCATGAACGCGTCTTTTCCCGAGGCAGTGTCTTCTTCGACGGTACGGGCAACCCGAACCAGAAAGCCGAAAACGTGATGTCCTATGAAATCGGCTACCGGGCCGCGCCGACGGACGATTTCACCTGGGATATTGCCGGGTATATCAGCGAGTATCACAATTTGTTTGGGTTCGGCCCTCCGGGTGTTCCGTTCCTGTTGCCGCCACCGCCAAACTTCGTCGTTCTCATTCCGGTGCCGTTTGCGAACAATACTCGGGCCTTGACCTACGGCTTCGAGACCACCGCCACCTATCGGCTCAGCGAATCTTGGCGGCTGTATGGCTCGTACAGCCTGTTTGAGGCGCAGGCTCAGACGACCGAGACTTTCAACATCGCGGTGCCGGCCATCACCGGGGGCACTCCGCACAACGTGGTGTATCTCCGTTCGTCGTGGGATTTGGCCAACAACGTCCAGTTTGACCTCATCGGGCGGTACGTGGACCGGGTTACCGCGCCTACGCAAGACATTCCCAAGTACATCGAAATGGACACCCGGCTTTCCTGGCGAGCCACCAAGACCCTGGAGTTCAGCCTGGTGGGCCAGAACCTGCTCAATCCCCACCACCTGGAGTACAGGGATAATTTTCCGGCGACGATGGGGATGCATTCCACGGAAGTCCGTCGCGGCGTGTACGGAATGGTCACTTGGACTTACTGATCCGATTTAGCGGGAAGCACCGATTATGTCGGTCCGCCGGGGACCCAGAGCAGGCCAAAGACAAGGCCTAAACTACAAAAGTCAATGACGGGGCGATTGACGTGATTACCGGTTCACCGATTGCAACGGGTCGCGCGATGACGATCATCCGACGAATTGCCAATGCTCGTCGGGTTTCGGAGCGGCGTTGGCGGCTGTGGGCGTGCGTGCTGTTGGTTTGCGGCGTGATGGGCCATCCACGCTCCGGCATCGCCCAGCAGAATTATGACGAGCCGGTCATCAATCGCGAGTATCCGCTCAAGGCGCTCTTTCTCTATAACTTCGGCGGCTACGTGGAATGGCCCGCCGCCGCATTTTCCACCAGTCAAGATCCGTTTGTAATCGGTGTGCTGGGCTCGGCGCCGGTCGACGAAACGCTGAAGGAGATTTCCGCCAGCAGGAAAATCGGGGGGCGGAAAATCGTGGTGCGGCGGTTTTCTTCGGTCGACGGCATCGAGACGTGTCACATCTTGTTCATTGCCCGCGATGTCGCCCCGCAACAGCAGTTGGCGGCCATCAATCGATTCCAAAATTACCACGTGCTGATCGTGGGCGAATCACCGGGTTTTGCCGAGCGCGGAGGTAGCGTGAATTTCTTCGTCGAGGCCAATAAGATCCGGTTCGAGATCAATATCGATACGGCGAAACAACACCAACTCAAAATCAGCGCGAAACTTTTATCGCTGGCGAAAATCGTGCAAGGCAGTTGAAAGAATTCGTGGTCCGCTTTTGGGCGGGAAACCCCTGTATGAAATCCTACAAAGATTTTGCGATCAACACGAAGCTGACATTGCTCGTGCTTCTGGCCGGGGGCGTGGCGTTGCTGATGTCGTGCATTGCCTTTGTGACCAACGACATGAACATGATTCGCTCGTCCATGGTCAAGCAGATGTCGACCCTGGCCGACGTACTCGGTGCCAATAGCACGGCCGCTCTGAGTTTTGACGATCCCAACACGGCGAGCGAGCTCTTGGCCTCGTTGCAGCAACAACCGGCCGTCGAATTCGCCTGCATCTACGATGCCTCCGGCCATGCGTTCGCCAGCTACCATCGCCTCCGTTCGGTCTCCCCGCCGCTTCCGATGCCGGCCCAGCACGGTTATGAGTTCACCGACGAGGGTTACTTGGACGTCGCGCGACCGATCGATCACGCTGGTCAGTCGATCGGCACCATTTATCTTCACGCGAGCATGGACGAACTACGGGATCAAATGCTGCGCTACGTGAATATCGTAGCCGCGGTGATGATCGTTTCGCTCGGGGCGTCGATTCTCCTGTCGTCGCGGCTGCAACGCGTGATCTCCGTGCCGATCTTGAAGCTGGCCGACGCGGCAGAGCGGATTTCGGTCGAGCGCGATTACGCGATCCGCGTCACGAAAAGCGCCAATGACGAATTGGGGACCCTCTATGACCAGTTCAACGCGATGCTCGATCAAATCCAACAAGGCGAAGCCGCCGTCCAACAGGCGCACGACGAATTGGAGATCAAGATCGAACAACGCACGGCCCAGCTATCTCGCGCCAACACGGAACTCAGCCGCGAAATCTCGGAACGCTTGCGCGCGGAGCTGGAACTCGAAGCGGTTCATCAGCAGTTGATGACTTCCGCCCGGCGCGCCGGAATGGCGGAAATGGCGACCGGCGTATTGCACAACGTCGGAAACGTGCTCAATAGCATCAACGTGTCGGCGACTCTGGCTTCCGACCGCATGCGGCAATCGAAAGTGACCGACCTTATCCGCGCCACTCAAATGATCGAGAGTCATGCGGAGGACTTGGGAGCGTTTATTACGTCGGACCCCAAGGGCAAACAGTTGCCGGGCTTTTTGAGCCTGCTGGCGGCGCATCTGGCCGACGAGAGGGCCGACGTTGTCAAGGAACTGGAACTGCTGTCGACGAAGATCAATCACGTCAAGACGATTGTCTCCACGCAGCAGTCGTATGCCGGCGTCTTGGGCGTCATCGAAACCGTCGATATCGCGACCACGCTGGACGACGCCCTGAAGCTCAACTCGGCTTCGTTCGATCGCCACCAGATCGCGGTCGCCCGACAGTACGAGGACATTCCCAAGGTTCGCCTCGACAAGCAGAAAGTGCTGCAAATTCTGGTCAATTTGGTCAAGAACGCCAAGGACGCGATTACCGACGGCCCCCATCAAAAGGAACGTAAACTTACGCTGCGGACAACGCTCAGTGGCGAAAAGAGCCTGCAGATCTACATTATCGATAACGGAATGGGTATTCCGCCGGAAAATTTGACCCGTATCTTTTCTCACGGTTTCACGACCAAGAAAAAGGGGCATGGGTTTGGTCTACACAGTTGCGCCAATGCGGCCAGCGAATTGGGCGGGTCGCTCGTCGCCAAAAGCGATGGACCCGGCAAAGGCGCTACGTTCATCCTTGAACTGCCGTTCGAACCGGCTGAAGTCCCAGCATGAATCAGAAAAACACCTATCGCATTCTGTTGATCGACGATCAGGAAACAATCCACCAAGACTACCGGAAAGTCCTTGGGACTCGGGCGCAGCAGTCAGTCGCGCTAGCCAAGGCGGCGACCGAACTGTTCGATGACGACCCCTCGCCCTTGGTCGATTGGGAGGGATTCGAGCTCGACTCCGCTCTTCAAGGGGAACAGGGCTTCGAATTGGTCCAGAAATCCATCGAAGAGGGACGCCCCTATGCACTGGCGTTCGTCGATATTCGCATGCCGCCCGGCTGGGATGGCGTACAAACGGTGCGCCGGATTTGGGAAATCGACCCGGAAATCCTGATCGTGATCTGCTCCGCCTATTCCGATTACTCCTGGGAGGAGATGGTTCAGCAGTTGGGCCGAAACGATCGCTTCCTGATCCTCAAGAAGCCTTTCGACAACATCGAAGTTCGCCAGTCCGCGATGGCACTTACCGAACGGTGGGGCGTCTCTCGCAGCGACGTGTTGACAGGATTGTTGAACCGGCGAGCCTTCGACGGCCATTTGCAACTGGAATGGCGTCGTGCTCATCGGCACGGTCTTCAGCTCGCGTGCGCCCTGGTCGATCTCGATTATTTCAAGCGCGTCAACGACACGCTTGGCCACACCGCCGGCGATCTGGTGCTCAAGGCAATCGCGCAGCGGCTTCAGGCGGCTTGCCGAGCCACTGACTTTGTCTGCCGCTATGGCGGAGAAGAGTTTTGCGTGCTGATGCCACACACCGACGAACAGGGCGCCGCCATTTGGGCCGAAAACACGCGCGAAGCCATCGCCGCGGCAGACGTGACGATCGACGGTCGATCCATCCAAGTCACGGCCAGCATCGGGATTTCCGAACGCCTGGAACAAGCCGACACCGCGGAGGAGTTGATCTCTCGGGCCGACCAGGCACTGCTGGTCGCTAAAGAACTGGGACGCAATCGACTGACGCGTTTTTCCTCGATGGGCGACCCGGCTGAATCATTGCGCGAGGAATTGCGGAACCGTGCCAATCTGTTTCAGGGATTGACCGCCAAACAGGTCATGACGGCTCCCGTGGCGTCATTACGTGCCGACGCTACCGCGGGTGAAGCGGCCGAGTTTTTTTTGCGGTTTCGGATCAATTCGGCCCCCATCGTGAATCAGGACGGCATGCTGATCGGCATGCTCTCGGAAAAGGACGTGATCGGCATGCTGCTTGGCCAAGATGCCTGGAGCACTCCAATTGGTCGGATCATGCAACGTAACGTTATCTGTTATGAAGAGCAAACCTCGGTGCAGTCGATCTGCGAGTTCCTCAGCCGGGTCGCCGTTCGCCGGGTCGTCATCGTGCGCGACGGGCGTCCGACGGGAGTCGTCAGCCGCGGCAGCCTATTGCGCTGGTACAGCAATTGGATCAAAATGCAAAAGCAAGGCGCCTTGGCGGGATTGGATTCCGACAATGCACCGGCGCGACTCCGTCTGATTCAGGGCGCCCAAGCAATAGCCCGCTGCGCGGTAGAACTCTCCGACAGTGTGTCCGTGTCCGCCCAAGCAGACGACCTGGTGCCGCCGGTCATCGAGGGCGTTTCCAGATTGCAGGAATTGATACAGGATCTGTTTGCCTGCTCGCGCCGCGACATGCCGGTGATCGTTGGCGACGGCACGTTGTCACAAACATCGGGGCTGTTGGGCAGCCCATCCGCAATCGTCGGCTGAGGTCGGGAGAAGAGGGCGAGTCGTCATGAGCTTTCGAGAAAATCGTCGGGTGCTGATTGTCGACGATAACGACGCGATTCATTCCGACTTCCGGAAAATCATCGCCGCAGATGGCGGGCTCGAATCGGCCGTCGTTTCCGCGGCGGCCGCTCTCTTCGACGAGCGCGCCAGGCCGCAGGCCAACGCCAATTTTGACGTCGATTCGGCCTTCCAAGGCCAGGAAGGACTGGCCCGCGTTCAGCAAAGCATTCGAAATAACCTGCCTTATGCCGTCGCTTTTATCGATGTCCGCATGCCGCCCGGTTGGGATGGCATCGAAACCGTGCAAAAAATCTGGCAGGTCGACCGAGATGTGCAGGTTGCCCTGTGTACCGCCTACTCCGATTACTCGTGGAACGAGATGATCGAAGTCCTCGGCGAGACGGATCGCTTGCTGATCCTCAAGAAGCCGTTCGACACCATTGAAGTCCGGCAAATCACTTCCGCATTGGTCGCCAAATGGAATCTCGCGAAGCAGGCCAACCGCACGCTGGAAGATCACAAGAAAATGGTTCGCGATCGGACCGCCGAATTGGACGCGTCCAACCAACAGTTGCGCCGAGAGGTCGTCGAACGTAAACGGTCGGAACAAGCTCTCCGCGAGAGCGAGGCGCGCTCTCGAGCGATTTTGGATACTGCCGCTGACGGAATTGTTACGATCGACGACTTCGGCGTGATCGAGTCAGTCAATCAAATGACCGACCGAATGTTCGGCTACGCCCACCGCGAGCTCATCGGTAAGAACATTAGGACTCTCATGCCGTCTCCATATCGCGAGCAACACGACGAGTATCTCGCACGCTTTCGTCGGACCGGCAAGAGCAACATCATCGGGACTCGACGGCCGTTTGCCGGTGTGCGCAGCGACGGTCGCATATTCCCCATCGAGATCTCGGTTAGCGAGCTCCGCCTGGCAGACCGTTCGCTGTTTACCGGCATTATTCGCGATACCACCGAGCAAAAGCTGCTGGAAGCGCAACTGATCCAATCGCAGAAACTCGAGTCGGTCGGCCAGCTCGCCGCGGGAATTGCCCACGAAATCAACACGCCCACGCAGTACGTCGGGTACAACGCGCAGTTCCTGCAGGACGCGTTTCGAGATGTGACCAGGCTTTTGGATCAATTCGACCATCTGCTCGCGGCCGCGAAGCGGGACGAAATCAGCCAGAACGATATTCGCGAAGTCGAGGAGGCAATCCAAGCAGCGGACCTGCCCTACTTGATGGAAGAAATCCCCAAGGCCATTTCTCAAAGCCTCGACGGTGTCGGCCGGATGACGGCGATTGTGCAGGCGATCCGGGAGTTCTCTCATCCCAGCGGCAAAGCGAAAACCCTCATTGACCTGAATCAAGCCATCGAAAGCACGGCCATGGTCGCTCGCAACGAGTGGACCAAAGTGGCCGATTTGGTGACCGATTTCGATTCGGCGCTGCCGCCGGTCCCGTGTTGGGCTACCGAGTTGAATCAGGCGATCTTGAACCTGATCGTGAATGCCGCCCATGCAATCGACGAGGCGCAGCAAGCTGGGTCAACCGCCCGCGGTCGGATCACGCTGCGGACGCGACATCTCGGCGAGTGGATCGAAATCCAAGTGTGCGACACCGGCACCGGGATTGCGCCGGGGAATTATTCCAAGATCTTCGATCCGTTCTTTACGACAAAACAAGTCGGAAAGGGAACCGGGCAGGGACTCGCAATCGCACGCACGATCGTGGTCAAAAAACATCAAGGCACGATCACCTTCGAAAGTGCCCAGGGGCAAGGAACCACTTTCACGATCCGTTTGCCGCTCAAACCGGAGAACGAGTCAGCCGAGCTGGCACCCAGCCTCGGCTCGGGCTAGGCAAGCGGCGTGCTCGGATCCGGGGGTGCCCGGTTTTGCCGGTTACAACGCCGGAGGTTGTAGTGCGTTGGGGGGTACCAGCGCCGGCAAATTCAAAAAGCAAGTTCCTTGCGAATATGCCCTGTCGCCGGTGGGCAGCAAATTTCGGCCGTCCCTGACGACATCGCTAGTGTTCGCGACCTAAACTGAAAAATGGGAGCAGGGATCGGATTCGATTCGGGCTTCCCATCAGTATTGAGCTTGGGTTGCGGCAGCCACGGAGTCAGCGATTTGGATCCCGCAATGCGTCCGCGGCCATTCTCACTTGGCACGGGGGGGCAGATATGATCAGCAGTATTTTGTTTGTTGACGACGATCCCAATTTGTTGGGCGCCTATCGGCGGCAATTCCGAAAACTCTACAACGTGGATACCGCGCTAGGCACGCAAGAGGGATTGGCCGCCGTCGCCAACGGCCAATACGCGGTTGTCGTGTCCGACATGCGCATGCCGGGTATGAATGGGCTACAATTCTTAGCCCGCGTCCGTGAGATTTCGCCGGCGACGGTCCATGTCATATTGACGGGCGACGCGGGGTTGAAGTCGGCCGACAGAGGCGCGGCCAGCCAGCACGTCTTTCGGTTTCTCGAAAAACCGTGTTCTCGCGAGTCTCTGACGAAGTGCCTGCAAGAGGCCCTTGAAGAGCACGCCCGGATCAGCACGGCAGGACGCCACTGCCCGATCGCGGACGGCGACTCGCCCTTTGCCGCTCTCGGATCGACACAGGCAGGGTAGCGTGGAACGCGTCGTCGAGACGCGGAGTCGTCCTACCAAATCCGCGGGGAGCCTCAACAGACTGTCGGCGTCCCAAGCAGTACCCTGCCTTGCGAGTCAAATCCCTTGCCCCGCCCGTCGCCAAGTGCGTTGCCGGTCACCAAACGTCCAAAAAGGGGATAAGTCCAATTATTGCTTCCCAAGTTGGCATACGAGCACTGCCGGCGCCAATAATTGGACTTATCCCCTTTTTCGCACCCGACGGATTGTTGGACTGTTGTCGCGGCAAGAGGCACGCGCCCGGGTGGCTATTGGGGGAGATTTTTCGCGCCCAAGCTGCTAAGATACGACCGGTAAGAGCGTCCCGTACAGTCAGTCGGTCGCGCGTTGGAGATCGCGATGATGAGACGAAGCCTGCTGCTAGCCTGCTCCATTTTCGGCCTCGCGGGTTTGGCTCGAGCCGAAGCTGCCGAACCACTGCCGGCAAAAGTCACTGTGCTTGCCCGCCAGAACGTGCTGATCATTGATCGCGCGCTGGTGGACGGCCAAGAGTTGTGGGTGCCGAAGGAAAATGTCGAAGCCATCACGGGGTTCGAACTCAAGCCGCAGGGGTTGTGCGCCGGCGAGGCCTGCATCCCAATTCCGGCCGGCGCTCAATGGCTCTTGGAACGTGACGGCAGAAGCTATTTCAGCGTGACTCGTTTTGCTCAAAAAGTCGACCAGCTGTACGCCCGAGACGCCGAGCACAACGTGTGGAGCTTCACGGCGGTGCCGATAGCTCAAACCGCGCCCCTGGTGACCGGCGAGGCGCCCGATTTTGCACTGCCGGATCGCACGGGAAAGACCGTGCGGCTGTCCGATTTTCGCGGTAGGAAGGTGCTCATCCTCAGTTGGGCCTCGTGGTGAGGCTGCCGCCTCGATCTGCCCGGGTGGCAGAAGGTTTACGAAGAGTTGAAAGACAAGGGCTTCGAGATTATCGCGGCGGCACAGGATACCGGAGGGCTGCAGGTCGCGGATCCCTGGTATGAAAAGGCGCATGTCACGTACACGGCGCTGATTGACACGAAGCACACGGTGAGCTCGCTCTTCCAGATGGTCAACGTGCCGACGGGAGTGTGGGTCGATGAGAGGGGGAAAATCGTCCGCCCCGCGGAAGTCGCCTACAGCAAGCAACAGCGCGCCCTAGGCCAGGCGATTGGCGACGATCGTTACGCGGCTGGCCTGCGCGATTGGGTCGAAAAGGGTCCCAAGAGCGTGTACGTCGTGCCGAGAGAAAAGCTTCAGTCGCGCTTGGCGATGCGCGGCGCGCGCGAGCGACTGGCCGACGCGCATTTCAAACTCGGGGCTTATTTTTCCGACCAGGGCAACCGTGAACTGGCCAGTCAACATTGGCAGGAATCTCAGCGGCTCAACCCCGACAATTGGAACTACCACCGGCAAGACTGGTCGTTTGACAAGGCCAAGGAAATGACCAACTTCTTGGCCAAAGTGCGAAAGCTCGGCAACAAGCCCTACTACGATCCGGTCGAATTTCCCGAGCCCGATCCCGGACCGGCGCCGCCCCAACCGAAGCCTTAATCAGCCGGTCGTGTCGGCCATAACTCGCGCATTGTCAGGCCGATTTTTGCCCGCCGTATTGAGCCGGCGAATTCGCTGGGCAGCCGCCCGAACTCCGCTATAATGGCGCTGTGTGGAAGGCTTGAGACATCGTAGGCGCTAGAGGGGCGGACTGCGGAGTAGATTCCCTCTGGGCCCCTATTGGACCATTTTCAAGGGAGGATTTCGCCGTGCAATCATTTCGATCGCCTCTGATCTGTCTCACGTGTGCGGCATTTCTCGCCGCTGGGTGCACCGAACGAGCGGTAACGAAGGTCACGAAGATCGAGCCCGGTGCGGATGCTCAGAAGCGGGCACAAACCGCTTTGATCAAAGCCAAGCCCGGCGAAGTGATCGAATTCGGCGAGGGCAAGTTCGAGTTCACGTCCACGTTGTCGCTCGACGTCAATAACGTCACGATTCGTGGCAATGGGAATGACAAGACGATTCTCGCCTTCAATCAGCAAGGCCAAGGCACCGGTGGCGAAGGCATTCTCGTAACCAGTAAAGAAAAGTTCACCATCGAAGACCTGGCCATCGAAGACGCCAAGGGTGACTCGATCAAAGTCAATGGCTGCACGGGCGTGACCTTCCGCAAGGTCCGCGTCGGCTGGACCGGCGGCTCGAAGGAAACCAACGGCGGCTACGGCCTGTATCCCGTGCTCAGCAAAGACGTGCTCATCGAAGACTGTATCGTACGGGAAGCTTCCGACGCGGGCATTTACGTTGGGCAATCGGAAAATATCATCGTTCGCCGAAATCTCGTGGAACGGAATGTGGCGGGAATTGAAATCGAAAACTCGGTCAATGCCGACGTCTATGAAAACGTGGCAACCGACAATACCGGCGGCATCTTGGTTTTTTCCCTCCCCGACTTGCAGAAGAAAATCGGCCACCACTGCCGCGTCCACAATAACCAGGTCATCGAAAACAATCATGAAAACTTCGCCCCCAAGGGCAATATCGTGGCGAATGTTCCCGCGGGCACCGGGGTGATGATCCTGGCCAACCGAAATGTCGAGATTTTCGACAACGAAATCAAAAACAATCAAAATATCGGCGTGTCGATCTGCAGCTACCAGGTCACGCAGCGGCCGTTCGCACAAGATCCGGTTTACGATCCGTATACGGCGGCGATTTACGTTCACGACAACAAGATCACAGGCGGCGGCGACAAGCCCAGCGGCATGTTGGGGAAAATAGTGGCCAGCCTCTTGGGCGAGAAAAAATTGCCGGCCATCGTTTACGACGGCGTTGTCGACGAGAGCAAGACGAAAGATGGCGCGCTGCCGCCGGAGTTGGCCATTCGAATTCATAACAACGGGGATGCTGATTTCGTCAACTTCGATCTGCCCAACCTCGATTTCAGCAATCCCTTGGCGATCAAGAAGGGGAATATCAGTCGGGACCTGAAGCCCTACGAGGGCGACATGCCGAAGTTGGCCCCAGTGAAAATTGCCGGAGTGAAATAATGCTGCGATGGCACCCGGGTGCCTTTCGATGTGGCCCACGCTTCAATTTGATAGCCCCGCTCATGGCGACGCTGGCATTGTTGGCTTGCACGGCGGGGTGCGGCACAAAAAGTTCCGCTCAGACCGATGAGCCGCTCGAAAAGCTCTCGCAATACGGCCTGTTTGTCGGCAACGGCAGCACCCAGGAGCCTGTGCCGGGGGTGATTCCCTACGATCTGAATTCGGCGTTGTTCTCGGATTACGCCGAAAAGTTTCGCTTCGTCAAATTGCCCCCCGGCACGAGCGCCGAATATCGCGGCGACGAATCGTTCGAGTTCCCCGTCGGCACGATCATCGCCAAGACGTTCTCCTATCCTCACGACGCTCGCAACCGGGCGCTCGGCCGCCGGCTATTGGAAACGCGAATTCTCAAGCGCGAGCCACAGGGCTGGGTCGGAATGCCCTACATCTGGAACGCCCAGCAGACCGAGGCCGTGCTGGACGTCGCGGGCGATATGGTCGACGTGAGTTGGACGGACGAGGCAGGACGGCAGCGCACGAATAACTACATCATACCCAATTCGAATCAGTGCAAGGGCTGCCATAAGTTGGGCGACGAAATGCAGCCGATCGGGCCCAAGGCTCGACACCTGAACCGCGACTTCGCCTATGACCATGGCAGCGAGAATCAGTTGGCGTATTGGACGCGCAGCGGGGTCCTGAAGGGCAGCCCCCGGCCGAGCGACGCTCCGCGGTTGGCCGTGTGGAACGATCCCGAGAGCGGCACCTTGGACGAGCGCGCCCGCGCCTGGCTGGAAATCAATTGTGCGCACTGTCACAACTCCGCCGGCCCGGCCCGCAATAGTGGATTGGATCTGATGGCCGCCCAGAAAGGGCCAACGCAGTTCGGTATCTTCAAAACGCCCGTCGCGGCGGGCCGCGGTTCGGGCGGCCGCGACTACGATATCGTGCCGGGCTTGCCGGACAAGTCGATCATGATGTTCCGCATTTCATCGGTCGATCCAGGAATCATGATGCCTGAGCTCGGCAAACGGCTCATCCACGAAGAAGGGGCCGACTTGGTTCGCCAGTGGATCGCCTCCATGCCGGCCAGCAATCCGCCGACACGCTGACCCGGGCCGCCCGACCTCTGTGACGGCGCACGTATTCGCGAGTTTAATCGCGGAGCCCGAGCACGGCGTGCTATCTCGCCATGCGGCGGTTCGGCCAAAGCGAATTCAACGGTTGGCAGCCCATGTCGCCGAGATGGCCGGCGAACGACGCCGTCCTCAAGTGCGAACCGCGTAAGGCTCCCCGATGCTTGGATCGGCTCGGATTCCGTCGCAGTGCCCTTTTTTCCGATTGCGACGATTCGTGGCCCCGGGTCATCTGAAGAACCGGTCTATTGTGCGAATTCTGCCAGTTGTCCCGATCGGCCCAGCCCCGGGGTTTACGTCGTGACGGCCGTGGCGCTTTCTCGCTGAAATATGACCTATGCTCTAACAGGTGCGGAAATAGCCTCCCCCATTTACTGCCCAGATAAATGTATAAGGTGCGATATGACTTACAAGCGAGATACGGCTGGCTTTACGCTGATCGAAGTTTTGATCGTCGTCGTGATCATGGCTGTTTTGGCGGCCACGATCATTCCCATGTTTTCCACTTCGACGAACGACTCCCGCGAGAGTTCGCTGAAGTTCAATCTGCAAGCATTACGGACTCAGATCGAGCTCTACAAGACGCAGCACGTGGCAATGCCCCCCGACGGCACCAACAATCTCAAGCAACTTACCGCGGCCACCGATGCGAGCGGTGCGTTGAGTCCCACGGGTCTGTTGGATGCCACGCACACGCTCGGACCCTACGTGCAGAACGCCTTGCCCGTTCAGCCATTCTCAGGCTTGAACACCGTCAAGCTCGATACCGGAGCGGCCGGAACGGCCCCCACGGCGACGGCCGCCCCTGGCGGCGGCTGGATCTATCGGGCCAGCACCGGCGAAATCTGGGTCGATCATCCCAATTATCTCACCTACTGATGAGATGTCGGCCCGCCGAACAGCGGGCCAAGGTGTAACGACATAAACGGCTCCTCGATTGAGCCGTGCCCAAGACACGATATGATGGGCGCTCGGCTGTTGCGCACGGCGGAGCGCCTTTTCTTATTGGATCCCGGGACGCGATGCAAAGGAACCGCTATGGCGACCGGTATTTCCGAAGCGAAGCTGGTAGGGCCCGATCGAATCGATGTCAAGCTGATCGACGGCGACACGGGTTCTATTCAGCGAGTCAACCGAGTATGATGAGCCATTCGCGGAACATTACTAAGGGGCGGGGATTTGCATGACGCGAATTCCCTTGCCCAACGGAACATTGAGGCTCACCGATGGTCGCTATTCGTTGGCGTTCGCTTGGAGTGCAAGTTTTCGGTGCCGTATCCTGTGCGCTGCTGGTTTGTGGAGCCGCGAAAGCGGCCGTGTCGGAAGAGGTCACGTACACCAGGCAAATCGCGGCGATTTTGTGGAAGAACTGCGCCGGCTGCCATCGCCCCGGCGAGGTAGGACCTTTCTCGTTGTTGACTTATCAAGACGCTTTCAAACGCGCCGACTTCATCGCAGAGATCACGGCCACTCGCCGCATGCCCCCTTGGAAGGCCGAACCGGACTTCGGCAAGTTCCAGGACGAACGCCGATTGTCGAAAGCGGAGATTGCGCTGGTCGCAAAATGGGCGAAGGCCGGCGCGCCTGAAGGTGATCCCAAGGAATTGCCCAAGCCGCCGGAGTATTCCGAAGGTTGGCAACTCGGCGAACCGGACCTGGTCTTGAAGATGTCGGAGCCCTTTTCGATTCCCGCCAGTGGGCGCGACGTCTATCGCTGCTTTGTGATTCCGATCCCCACGGAAAAGGACCGGATGGTCAGTGGCGTCGAGTTTCGTCCCGGTAATCGCAAAGTGGTGCATCACGCGATTCTGTATCTGGACGCCAACGGCCAGGGTCGCCAAAAAGATGGCGCCGACGGCAAACCCGGGTTCTTGAGCTTCGGCGGCCCCGGCATCACTCCCACCGGAGGGCTGGGCAGTTGGGTGCCGGGAGCGACGCCCCGTTTTCTGCCCGACGGAATCGTGAAATACGTGAAAAAGGGCAGCGACCTGGTGATGCAAATCCATTATCACCCGAGCGGCAAGCCGGAAACGGACGAGTCCATCGTCGGCGTCTACTTTTCCAAAAAGGCCGCTCGCAAAATCGTCACCGGCATCGCCGTGTTGCAGCCCAAGCTCAATATTCCTCCCGACGAAAAACACCACGAGGTAACAGCCCAGAGCGAGGCGCTGCCGGTGGACGTGAATGTTATGGGCATTTCTCCGCACATGCACAATTTGGGACGCGAGTTCAAGGTGGTCGCCACTCGGCCCGGCAGTGCCGAAGAAGTGCCGCTGATCTGGATCAAGGATTGGGATTTCAATTGGCAGGGCGCGTATCAATTTGCCCAGCCGGTCCGGCTGCCCAAGGGCTCGTCGATCAAGGTCCACGCAGTGTACGACAATTCGAGCGAGAATTCGAAAAACCCCAACAATCCGCCCAAGCCGGTACATTGGGGCGAGCAGACGACCGATGAAATGTGTCTTTGTGGCGTGCAGGTCTTTGCGGACACGATCTCGGATTTGAAAAAAGTCGCGGCCATGCGCGGCAACGAGCTTGGCGCGGGTCTCGATGGCGGAGTCCCCGGCCTGGCCGACGCGGTGAAGAAGGCAGCGACCAAAAAAATCGCCGCCGCCAAATCGAAAGACTCCAAGCAGGCTTCTTCGAGCTTTCCCACCGGTGGGTTTGCCATCCCCGAGCGTTTCAGGACTGGGTTGGCACCGTTCGACTCCGATAACGACGGCAAGCTTTCGCGCGAGGAAGCCGAAAAAATGCCTGTTCCGGCGCAACAACGGCTCCAGAAAATGATTCAGTTGAACCAAACCGCCAATGGCAAGTAGTCCGCCCTTGCGTACTTGATCGGCTTTGGCAAATCACCCAAGCCGATTCACTCACCCCGCCCTTGTTGCCCGACGCATGTTCGCCGAGTACCATGCGATGCATCTGTCGACGCGGTAATTCTGGTGCGAAGGTGTCAAATGCGGCGGTGTTTGCTGGCCATCCTGGTTGCAAGTACAACGCTCTCATCGTCCTGGTCCGCTTGCGCGCATGCCGACGAGATCGATCGACAGCTTGCCGTCATTGCGCAAACGGGGCCCCAGGGCGCCGGATCGGCCGCGGCGCGTGCCGCATGCGATGAACTTTCCAGCCACCGCACGGACCTCGTCCCGCGAATGTTGATGGCCATGGAAACCACGAATCCCGTCGCGGCCAATTGGTATCGGACTGCCTTCGAGACGATCGTCGAACGTGAGCTGGCCAAAGCCAATCCCCAATTTCCGCTGGAAGATCTGCGGGCTTTCGTGCACGATCCCAAGCGGGCCGGGCGCGTGCGGCGGCTAGCGCTGGCGCTTTGTGATCGAGTGGATAAAGACTACTCGAAACAGTTCATCCCGCGGATGCTGGACGATCCAGAATTCCGCTCCGACGCGGTCGAGGCAGCTTTGGCGGCTGGGCAACAGGCATTGGAAAATGGCGACTCCGAAACCGCCCAGACTGAATTCCATCAGGCCTTCGATCATGCTCGCGAGGGCACGCAAACAACTCGGGCCGCCAGCAAGTTGGCCGGCTTGGGCCACAAGGTCGACATTGCGGTGCACTTGGGCCTGGTCATCGACTGGTGGCTCGTGGGGCCGTTTGACGCGCCTCGATTCAGCGGTTTTGCCCGCCAATTTCCCCCCGAGCAACAAGTCGATCTGCAAGCCGAATACGTCGGCCAAGAGGGGCGGACGATCGGGTGGTTGCGGTATCGGACTGCCGATCCGCTGGGCGAATTGAATTTGATTCAGGCGCTTGGACCAGCCAAGGAAGCGGTGGCCTATGCCTACACCTACGTTGAATCTCCACGCGAGCAAGCGGCCCAACTGCGGTGCGGCGCCGACGACAATTGCACGGTCTGGCTCAATGGCCAGAAAGTATTTGGGCGAGACCAATGGCTCAACGGCACGCGCTTCGACCGCTTCATCACCCCGGTTCAGTTGCGGCGTGGCCAGAATCGGATCTTGGTAAAAATCTGTCAGGGGCCGCAGCACAAGGATCCGCAAGTGTCCAACAACTGGTCGCTGCAATTGCGATTTTGCGACGAGAACGGCGCTGGGCTGGTTTTGCCCTCGGCATTGCGCGAGGTTTCGGGAGTTTCAAAGTAATGTTTTTCCGCGGTCCGAGTCATCGACGCGTGCGAAGCCGCAAGCGCGACGTCGCAATGGCGCTCATCTTTGTCATTTGGTGGACCGTGTCCGTGTACGGCGAAAACTGGCCTGGCTGGCGCGGGCCGGAGCGTACCGGCGTGACCACCGATCGAGGCGCGCCGGTCGCCTGGTCGGCCACCTCCGGCGTGCGCTGGAAAACCGCCCTGCCCGGCTCGGGAATCTCGAATCCCATCGTCTGGAACGGTTCAGTTGTTTGCACCAGTTCCGACGGAGCGCGGCAGCAAGATCTGCACGTGGTGGCGTTGAGCCTCGATTCCGGCAAGCTGCTTTGGCATACCCGGCTGTGGGGAACCACGCCGACCTTGTATCACGAAACCAAGAGCAGCATGGCCAGTCCTTCGCCGATCACCGACGGCCAGCAGATCTATGCCTTCTTCGGCAGCGGCGACGTGTTTTGCCTCGATTTTGAGGGCAGGCTGCTGTGGCATCGCTCGCTGGCGGCGGAATACGGCGCGTTCGAGAACCGTTTTGCAGCCTCTAGCTCGCCCCTGTTGTTCGAAGATAGCCTGATCGTGCAATGCGACCACTATGGAGCGTCGTACGTGATTGCGATCGACAAGATCACGGGCGAGAATCGCTGGAAAACCGATCGGCCCAAAGTCTGGCTTTCGTGGTCATCGCCGATTTGCGCGAGAGTGCCGCAGACCTCCGAGTACGAACTGATTTTGTGCGGTTCGGAAAAGATTGATGCCTTCGATCCTCGCACCGGCGGAAAACTCTGGACGCTCGGCGGCATGGCCCGCGAGTGCATTCCCACGCCGGTGACAGGACACGGCTTGCTGCTGGCCGTCAGTGGTCCTAACGGCACGAGCTACGCGATTCGGCCCGGTGGCCGTGGCGATATCACGGCGTCGCACGTCGTCTGGAGCAGCACGCGCGGCAACCCGTTCGTTCCTTCGGCCATTTTGGTGGGCGATTATTACTACTTGGTCGACGACCACGGAATTGGTTCGTGCCTCGACGCGCGGACGGGAAAACAAGTCTGGCGAAAACGGTTTGGTGGCGATTTCACGGCGTCGCCCGTCTCGGCCGACCGTCGAATTTATTTTGTCAACGAAGCCGGCACGACCCTTGTCATCCAAGCAGGAATCCAGCGGTATCAGGAGTTGGCCCGCAATGCACTCGACGAGCCGGTATTTGCCTCGCCGGCCATTTCCGCCGGCAACCTGCTGATCCGCGCCGCCGGCCGCCTGTGGTGCCTCCGCTAAAAAGGGGATAAGTCCAATTATTGACGCCGGCG
>JACQFF010000304.1 GCA_016200205.1 Planctomycetia bacterium | reverse complement strand
TCAAACGTCGCCAAGGTTTCCACGTTCACGGACGAACCTACCACAGCCAATGCCGCGACCTGCGCTTGATGGCCCTGACCCACAATGTCATGATTCTCCTATTGGTCCAGGTTTTCTACAGAGCCGTTCTGACCCCTTTTTACAATAGCTTGCGGAGCACGGTCTGCAGAATACCGCCGTTGCGGTAGTATTCCAGCTCCACCGGCGTATCGATCCGCGCTCGGCAGGCAAACTGTTTCGTCGCGCCGTCGCCGGCCGTGGCGACGACGGTCAGCAAGGCGCCGGGCTGCAGGTTTTCGTCCAGCTCGCGAATCTCGTACGTCTCCTCGCCCGTCAAACCCAGCGATTGCCAGGTCTGGCCGTGCGGCAGTTCCAGCGGCAGCACGCCCATGCCGACCAGATTGCTCCGATGGATGCGCTCGAAGCTGACGGCCAATACGGCCCGCACGCCCAAGAGTAGGGTTCCCTTGGCGGCCCAATCGCGGCTGCTGCCGGACCCATATTCGGCACCCGTCAGGATGACCAGCGGCACGCCCTCGGCTTTGTATTTCATAGCCGCGTCATAAATGCTCATCGCCTGGCCATCGGGCAAATGCCGCGTCACGCCACCTTCGGTCCCCGGCACCAGGTAGTTGCGAATGCGAATATTGGCGAACGTGCCGGGGGTCATGACCCGATCGTTTCCGCGCCGAGACCCGTAACTGTTGAAATCGCGCGGCTCGACTCCATGCTCGATCAGATAGCTGCCGGCGGGACTTTTCGCGGCGATCGAGCCGGCCGGCGAAATATGGTCGGTGGTGATCGAATCGCCGAGCATCGCCAGGACGCGTGCTTTGCAAAGCGGTTCGATTTTTCCCGAATCGCGCGCCAGGCCGATCAAGAACGGCGGCTCCTGAATATACGTGCTGTGCGGGCTCCAGTTGTAGAGGTCGCCCTCGCTAGTGGCCAGGCGGTTCCACTTCTCGTTGGAGGTCATCACATTGGCGTAGCGCGATCGGAACAGTTCGGGCAGCACGCAGGCATCGATCGTGTTTTGCACTTCCTCATTCGTCGGCCAGATGTCTTTGAGATACACGTCGCGACCGTCTTTCCCGCGTCCCAACGGCTCGGTGAGCAGGTCGATATCCGTGGTGCCGGCTAGTGCATAGGCCACGACCAACGGCGGGCTGGCCAGATAATTGGCTCTCACTAGCGGGTTGATGCGACCCTCGAAATTCCGGTTTCCGCTGAGCACGGCGGCGGCGACCAGGTCGCCGTCGGTAACGGCTTTGGCCACGGGACCGGGCAGAGGTCCGCTGTTGCCGATGCACGTCGTGCAGCCGTAACCGACGGTGTAGAAGCCCAACGACTCGAGCGCCTTCGTCAGCCCGGCTTTTTCGAAATAGTCGGTCACGACCCGCGATCCGGGCGCCAGACTGGTTTTCACGTAGCTTTTGGCCTTGAGGCCTTTTTCCGCCGCCTTTTTGGCCAGCAGGCCCGCGGCCAGCATGACCGATGGGTTGCTGGTATTCGTGCAACTGGTGATGGCCGCGATGACCACGGCGCCGTGCCCGATGGTGGCGCTATGCCCGTGGTCGACCACCTTTGCCGTTCGCTTGATGCCTTTTTCATCCAGTGCAAAACCGCGTTCGGCAATCGGCGCGGCGAGCGCCTTGCGGAACGAGTTTTTCATGTCTTTGAGCGGCACTAGATCTTGCGGTCGTTTGGGACCCGCCAAGCTGGGTTCCACGGTGTCCATATCGAGCGCCAGGACTTTGGTGAATTTGGGCGGCGGAGCATCATCGGTGCGGAAAAGATGTTGCTCCTTCGTATAGCGTTCGACCAGATCGACCTCGGCCTTGGTGCGACCGGTGCGCCGCAGGTAGTCGAGCGTTTCGTTGTCCACGGGAAAGAAGCCCATCGTGGCGCCATATTCGGGCGCCATGTTGCCGATCGTGGCACGATCGGCCAGTTTCATGTTCGAAACGCCGGGACCGAAGAACTCGACAAATTTGCCTACCACGCCCTGCTTTCGCAGGATTTGAGTAACGGTGAGCACCAGATCGGTCGCCGTTGCGCCGGGGGGGAGTTGGCCTGTCATTTTAAGGCCCACGACCTCGGGCATCAGCATGTACAACGGCTGGCCGAGCATGACGGCCTCGGCTTCAATTCCGCCCACGCCCCAGCCAAGCACGCCGAGTCCGTTGATCATCGTGGTATGGCTGTCGGTGCCGACCAGGGTATCGGGGACAGCCAAGGGATCTTGCGAATTGCCGCGCAAGAAGACGCCCTTGGCGAGATATTCGAGATTCACCTGGTGCACGATGCCCACGGAGGGGGGCACGACTCGAAAGTTGTTGAAAGCCTTTTGACCCCAGCGCAGAAACTCATATCGCTCGCGATTGCGCCGGTATTCGAAATCCACATTCAGTTCGAGCGAATCGGGGCTATTAAACTGGTCGACTTGCACCGAATGGTCGATGACCAAATCGACAGGAATCAGGGGATTGATTTTCTTTGGGTCGCCGCCCAGTCGCTTCATGGCCGCGCGCATGGCCGCCAGATCGACGACGCACGGCACTCCTGTGAAATCTTGCAACAGCACGCGGGCCGGATTGAACGGGATCTCCACGTGCGCCACGGCAGCGGCGTTCCAACTGGCCAGATTTTTCACGTCCGCTTCGCGGACGGCAAACCCGTCGCAGTTGCGCAACGCCGATTCCAAGAGGATTCGGACCGAGAAGGGCAGTTCCGCGATCTTCGTCAGCCCCAAACTTTCCAACTTGGAGAGCCGAAATAAGCTGGCTTTGCCCTGTCCGGTTTCGAAGCGGTCTCGCGCTCCAAACAAGTCGGTTTTGCCCTGCGTCGACATAGTTTACACACCTTGAATGGGAGTTTTTTTTCGCGGAAATCCAGCCGGCCACAAACGCGCTAACCGGAAAAATTGTACCCGAACGATTCGATCCTGTCTGCGGTGTTTCAGCCGTCGCGCCTCGGGACGAAAACGGGCGGTTGTCAGTGTACGGGCCGAAAGATTCGCGCGCCACCGGCGCCGGTTTGACGATGAGTCGATCGCGACCTAGATTTGCGGTGGTCATCAATTCACGTCGCTCGCAAGGGGCCCGAGTTCATCGGACGGAGAACTCATGACGGATACTTCGACGAACGATCTTCTTGCGCGGTTGGCCGGCCAAGGAAGTTCAGCCGATCCTGGCTCCTGGGCGGCCGTGGCCGCGTCTCAACCGCACCACGCATCCGCCGCCGCGGATGCCGCCGGGACCACGGGGGATGACAAGCTGGATCAATTCCTGAATCGCATTCAGGGCCTGGTGTCGGCCGGGAATCGCAAGGGCGAATCCGTCACGCCCGTCTCGCCGCCAACCCCGCAAGACGAGTTCGTGCCGATTGAGCCGTCTTCGTTTCTGGATGCCCAATTGACGACCAGCAGCGTCGAGGCGCTAATTCTCAAATTGCTTCTCTCGCGAGGCGACTGTATCGGCCGCCAGATTGCCGATCACATAAAACTGCCGTTTCGCCTGGTCGACGAACTGCTCAGGGAAATGAAATCGGATCAGTTGGTCGTTCATAAGGGCTCCGCCGCCATGAACGACTATCTGTATCAGTTGACCGACATGGGCCGCGAACGCGCGCGGCGGATGGCCGACCACTGCACGTACTTCGGTTCGGCCCCGGTTTCACTCAAGGACTACATCGCCGCCGTCGTTGCCCAATCTTTGACCAGGCAGCACCCGACGATCGGCGATCTACAACGCGCGTTCTCCGACTTGTTGATCAACCCGCGCATGCTCCGCCGACTGGGGCCGGCAATCAACTCGGGCCGCGGGTTGTTCCTGTTCGGAGCGCCGGGGAACGGCAAAACGAGCATCGCTGAACGCGTCACCCAGGCGTTTGGGCAGTATATTTGGATTCCGCGGGCCATCGGTGTCGACGGCGAAATCATTCGACTTTACGACCCGAACGCCCACGAGGAACTGCCGTTGGAGCCCGGCTCCGGGCTGCTCGAGCAGGGCCAAATCGACAAACGCTGGGTCCGCATTCGCCGGCCCACGATCATCGTCGGCGGCGAGCTCACGATGGATAATCTCGAGGTCACGCTGAATACCTCGACCGGCATCAGCGAATCGCCTGTCCAGCTCAAAAGCAACTGCGGCACGTTGGTCATTGATGACTTCGGCCGGCAGCGAATGCACACCGACGAGTTGCTGAATCGCTGGATTGTGCCGCTGGAAAAGCGGCAGGACTTTCTCAATCTGGCAAACGGGAAGAAGATCGAAGTTCCGTTCGATCAACTTGTGATCTTCTCCACGAACCTCGAGCCCAAAGACCTGGTTGATGACGCCTTTTTGCGACGTATTCCCTACAAGATCGAAGTGACCGATCCGACGGAAGAAGAATTCCGCGACCTGTTCAAGATGATGGCGCCCAAGCTCGGGTTCGAGTACAACGACGAAGTGGTCAGCTACGTCATCAAGACCGGTTACCACGCCGTCGGACGCCCCATGCGTTGCTGCCAACCACGCGATCTGCTGATGCAAGTGCGGAACCTCTGCCTGTATGAGTCCCGGCCGCTGGAGCTGACCACCGACGCCATGGATTTCGCGGTCGAAAACTATTTCGCCGTGCTCTGATCTTCGCCGGGCCGCGGCTCAGAGGGCTGAAAGAACCGTACGGTCTTGGCCATCGCCTCGAAAATATAGCGCACCGCGGTGTAATGGCCCGCGTCCCACCAGACGATCTCCGGTTGGCCAAACGCGCGCCACAAGGATTCGGTGCACGCGGGTGGGACCACCTCGTCTTGCCGCGCATTGAGCATCAAGATTTTGCGGCCCGCCAGCGGTCTTGCATAGGTCACCGGGTCGATAACTTTGAGTTCCGCAAAGAGCGACTCCTTGTTGCCCCCCGTTTTTTTCCAGTGCTCGCGCACCGGAGCCAATTCCGTCGAGGTCCAGGCGACTTCACCCATATCGCCACCGGCCAAGATGAAACATGCTTTGGTGAATCGCGGTTCGAGGCTGGCGACCAGCGCACTGGTGATGCCGCCCAGGCTGATGCCCATCACGCCCAGTTGCTTCGGGTCGATTTCGTCTTGACCGGCCAACCAGGCAGCCGCTTGACGCACGTCCAGAACCGCCTGCGTCATGCCGCGCACGGTTTCCCGGGGGTCGATCGAGATCATCCGCGCCGACGATCCCGGCTGCTGTCGTGGACCGTAGTGCGGCATGATCATAAACAGGCCGGCAACCCCGTTGGACGCCAAGGCACGGCAAAACAGCCGCGACAGATCGAAATCGCCGCCCAAGATGTGCAGCACCACCACGCCGGGCTTTTTCCCCACTTGGGTCGGGCAAAAATATTCGCAGTGAACCGTGTTGTTGTTCCGCTCGGGAGTCGTGACCGGAGACGGAAACGTCACCGACGAAATCCGCATCCGCCGCGACGACGTGGGCACATCAGTCTGTTGAAATTGGAACGTGTGTCGCTCGAGTTGAAACTGCTTGGGCAGTGTCGCTTCGTTGGGCGCCGGCTGATACTCGACCGATCCGGTGCGCGACGTCCGAACTTCGGCCGATGGGGCGGCCTGCGATGATCCGACCGCGAGCATTGCCAGGAGGAAACGGCAGACAGTACGCGCGATCATGAGATTTTCCCTCGTCGCGGGCGGTTGCAACACCGTTCTTGTATGTTGGCGCGGATGGATAAGCAAGGCGAGATTTACCGGCGCCAGGCGTCGGTTTGGACGAAGATGCCGTTGATTGGGCGACTAGAACATCGTCCAACCGCTCGTAAAACCAGGCACGGAAATCAAAAACGAGAAGGCTCATTCGACGATCGCGTGACGTATAATTCCCATGCGGTCGGGCCATCGTCATTCCTGCTGGTCCACGCGCAGGCTGGAAATATAATCTCCTCAGGTGCGTTCATGCGGAAGGTGTTATTGTTGGGCGCCGGCAAAATCGGCCGCATGATCGCCCGATTTCTCGTTGCCAGCAACGACTACGACCTGCTGGTGGGCGACGCCGATTCGTACTGTCTCCAGCGGCTCCGCACGCAGACCGACGTCGAAACCGTCCAGATCGATGCGGGCGATGCTTCTGAATTGGCAGCCGCGCTGCGCGGACGAGACGCCGTGATTTCGGCGCTCAGTTACGTCAACAATCCCACCGTAGCCCAAGCCGCGCTCGAAGCCGGCGCTAGCTATTTCGACCTCACCGAAGACATCAAAACCACCCAGCGCGTGAAGCAAATCGCCAAATCCGCCCGAGCGGGCCAGATTTTCATGCCGCAGTGCGGCCTGGCGCCCGGCTTCGTGTCGATCGTCGCGCAGCAGTTGACCGAGGCCTTCGAGTTGTTGGACACCGTGTACATGCGCGTCGGCGCGCTGCCGCAGTTCCCGTCCAACGCGCTGATGTACAACCTGACGTGGTCGACCGACGGACTCATCAATGAATACTGCAACATGTGCGAAGCGATTCACGATGGCCATCGCATGAACGTGTTGCCGCTGGAGGGTATCGAGAATTTCACGCTTGACGGCGTGCGCTACGAAGCGTTCAACACATCGGGTGGCCTGGGCACGCTCTGCGATACCTTCGAGAATCGCGTCCGCGAACTGAACTACAAAACCATTCGCTATCAGGGCCATCGCGAACTGATGACTTTCTTGGTCAACGAATTGCGGCTCTGCGAGCGGCGCGAAATTCTCAAGGACATTCTCGAAAACGCGATCCCGGTCACGTTTCAGGACGTGGTCGTGATCTTCTGCACCGCCTCGGGCCGCCGCAAGGGACAACTCGTACAGATCAGCGACGCCCGCAAGATTTATGGTCACACGCTGGACGGCGAAGCCTGGAGCGCGATTCAAATTACGACCGCCTCGGGCGTTTGCGCCGTGCTCGACCTGTTTTGCGAAGGCAGATTGACCGGCACCGGTCTGGTGCGGCAGGAACAAGTGGGGCTCAACGATTTTCTCAACAATCGCTTCGGCCAGCATTATCGCGGTTCCAAGATCTACAGCCGCTTTAGCGGCGTCAGCGATACGTCGGGGGTGGGCCATGAAGAGCGAACTGAATGACGTGCTCGGCCGGCTGGGCGTGACCGAGCCCATGGCGCTGGCCATCGGCCACGATTGGTTCGCCGGAGCCGGAACCGAATTGAACGTTTTCTGCCCGATCGACGGCAGCACCTTAGCGAGCTTCACGGCGGCCTCCTGCGCCGACGTCGACGTTGCGGTCAAGTCGGCCGCGCACGCCTTTCACCAGTGGCGGCTCATTCCGGCGCCCAAGCGCGGCGAAGTCGTGCGCCTGATCGGCGAAAATCTTCGCCGCCACAAGGCCGATCTGGCGCTGTTGGTCAGCTTGGAGACCGGCAAGATCCTGGAAGAATCGGCCGGCGAAGTCCAAGAGATGATCGACATTTGCGACTTCGCGGTGGGCTTGAGCCGACAGCTCTATGGACTCTCGATCGCCAGCGAGCGGCCCGAGCACCGCCTGGCCGAGCAGTGGCTCCCGTTGGGACCCGTCGGCGTGATTACGGCCTTCAACTTTCCGGTTGCCGTCTGGGCCTGGAACGCGATGATCGCGCTGACGTGCGGCGATTCGCTCATCTGGAAGCCCTCCGAAAAAACACCCCTCTCGGCGATAGCCTGCCATCGGATTGTCAGTAGCGTGTTGGCGCAAATGCCCGATATCCCGGCGGGCGTTATGAACCTGGTTATCGGCAGCGGCTCGGAAGTCGGCCAGGCCCTCGCGGCGTCGCCGGACTTGCCGCTGGTCTCCGCCACCGGCTCGATCCCCATGGGACGTTCCGTGGCCCGGACCGTCGCCGGCCGCCTCGGGCGTTCGCTGCTTGAATTGGGTGGAAACAACGGCGCGATTGTCGCGCCCTCGGCCGATCTGGAATTGGCGCTGCGCGCGATCGTGTTTGCCGCCGCGGGCACCTGCGGTCAGCGCTGCACGACGTTGCGCCGATTGATCGTGCACCGCTCGATCGCCGACGACGTGCTCGATCGCTTGTTACAAATCTATAAGCACCTACCCATCGGAAACCCGCTGGAAAAAGGAGTTTTAGTTGGGCCGCTGATCGACGAGCGTGCCGCCGACCGGATGGCCGATGCCTTGGAATCGGCCCGCCAGCAAGGCGGCAAAGTGCACGGCGGATCGAGGCTCACCGGCGGCGTTCCGACGAACGGCGTATACGTGCAACCGGCCATCGTCGAAATCGACTCGGCCGCACCGATCACGCAAGTCGAGACATTCGCGCCGATCTTGTACTTCATGCGCTACGAAACCCTGGAACAGGCCATCGCCATTCACAACGGCGTGCCGCAAGGCCTGGCGTCGGCCATTTTCACCAACGACGTGCGCGAAGCCGAACTGTTTTGTTCCGCTGGCGGCTCCGACTGCGGAATCGTCAACGTCAACATTGGCACCAGCGGCGCGGAGATCGGCGGCGCCTTCGGCGGCGAGAAAGAAACCGGCGGAGGCCGCGAATCGGGCTCCGACGCCTGGAAAAACTACATGCGCCGCGCCACCAATACGATCAACTATTCTTCCGAGCTGCCGCTGGCGCAGGGGATCAAGTTCTCGGTGTGATTGGTTTCCTGAAAACGCAGTCGTGCCCGTTGCACGCGGCGCTTCGGTACCGCTTTCAGCCTGGCCGCTCTGTGATCGACATCCGCTCCTATTGATAGTCGCTGTCGTTGACCGGCGTTCCTTCGGCTCGGGTGACCAACTTGCGCAGGACGCGGAAATCGATATCCTCGTGCAGGAATTGCACGCTGCCGTCGCACAGCAACGCGTACGCGCCGCCGGGATGCATGCTAAAGATCTCGCCGTTGGGTCCGCAGTTCGATAGTTTCCAAGAGCAATCGGCCGGCCCGCCGACAGGGTCGAAATTGTTGTTGATGAAGCGTTTCAAATTCCCCGCCGTTACATTGAGCGGCCCCGAGATGCCGGCCCCGTTATCGGGTTCGGCCCAGCGGTTCATGGCGCGATGGTTGCTCGGCGGGGGTGGATCGGCGTCGTTACCGGCCGGAATGACCGGATCCGGATTGGGCGAGATGACATACGGGGAAACGGTCTCGTAGTTGACCGGGTTGTCCTCGGCAATCGCGAGGGTATGGCTCGTGCCATCGGTGATGCGGGCAATTCGCGTTCCGCCCAAGCCCAGCGCCCCGTCCATCCGCGTGGCGTTGTCTCCCAAGCCCGTGATCGGATCGATGTCGGTATGCACGGTTGCCACGTAGTCGGTTTGGCCGTAGCCCTGCGGGTCATCCTCGGCCAGCGCATTGCTGGGACACAACAAAGTGGGGATGCGCGTTTTGGCCGCCGCCTGATTGCCGGGCCAACGCTTATCGTTGTAGGCAAACTTCATGTTCATCCGCTCGGCCAACTCGGTGTACTCCATGAACGGCAACAGCCACGTGAACGTCGATTGCAGATCGAAGCCCGTCTGATTGGTGTTCGGAATCGTGCCTTGGCCGCCGGTGGGGAATTGTCTACGGGCACTCTCGAAATCTTGCAGAGCCACGCCGATTTGCCGCAGATTATTTTTGCATTGCGACTGTCGCGAAGCCTCGCGCGCCGCCTGGATGGCCGGCAACAGCAGGGCCACGAGGATGCCGATAATCCCGATCACGACCAACAACTCGATCAGCGTGAAACCGCGTCGAGGTGGACGGCTGGACTCAGAACCGCCGGGAAGTACACCAATTTCGCGCGGGCACCAATCGTCGGATGGTCGCCGGAGCAAACTGGGGCTGTCCCCCTCTGCGAAGCGATTGTGAGATAATTGCTTAAAAGAGGCGACCATGATGCTTCTCCCAGGGTATGAGAAAAGTGGCGGACGACTCGAACAATCAGCTTGGCGGCGGGGCGTGGATCGGCAGGCAAAGCGATCTCAGGTTACCCGGCGGAAAGCGCGATTTCAACATAATTCCGGCCCCGAAAAAGGGGATAAGTCCAATTATTTACGGCACGCCGGCGCGTTAATTGGACTTATCCCCTTTGTGCGCCCGTGCAACGTAGCATCAGTCGTCTGATCGATGCCTACGAGGACGGCTTGTTGGAGAAGACCGAATTCGAACCACGTGCGGCACGTGCTCGTGAACGGCTGGAACGATTGAAACAAGAGGCGGCATCGGCCGCGGAGCTGG
>JACQFF010000286.1 GCA_016200205.1 Planctomycetia bacterium | reverse complement strand
GATCAGGTCCATGGTGCTCATGGCCAGCCCGGCGCCATTGACCAGGCAGCCGATATTGCCGTCGAGTTTGACGTAGCTCAAGCCGGCTTTGCCCGCGCGAACCTCGGCGGGTTCTTCCTCCGAAATATCGCGCAGCTCGACCAGATCTTTGTGGCGGAACAGGGCGTTGTCGTCGAAAGTCATTTTGGCGTCGAGCGCCAGCAATTCGCCGCTGCCGGTCACAACCAGCGGATTGATTTCGGCCAGGCTGCAATCGCATTTGACGAACGCCTTGCAGAGCGATTGCATGAACTTTTCGGCCGACCGGACGCTCGCGCCCTTGAGGCCCAAATCGGCTGACAGCTTGCGAGCCTGGTAGCTGAACAGCCCGGCATCGGGATGAAATCTTTCGCGAAAAATCCGCTCGGGCGTCTTGGCCGCGACTTCCTCGATGTTCATTCCGCCTTCGCTCGAAACCATCAGCACGGGCCTCGCCGCGGCGCGATCGACCACGATGCCCAGGTACAGCTCGCGGGCGATATTGCAGCCCTCTTCGACTAACACCTGGTGGACCACCGAGCCGGCCGGCCCGGTTTGGATCGTCACCAGATGATTGCCCAATAGTGCCGAGGCGACTTCGCGAGCTTCGGCGGCGCTTTTGACCAACTGCACGCCGTGCTGTTTTGGGTTTTCCTTGATGGTTCCCTTGCCGCGTCCGCCGGCGTGAATTTGGGCTTTCACGACGGCCAGCGATCCACCGAGTTGCGTGAACGCCGCGGAGGCCTCGTCGGCATTGCGGGCGACGATGCCGCGAGGCACCACTACGCCCGCATCGCGGAGAATCTGTTTGGCTTGGAATTCGTGGATTTTCATGCGAGATGTTCGAAACGGTTGGGGGCGAATCTGGCAGCAGTGACCTGTCGGAATGAACGTAAGGGGGCGATTATAGGACCTGTCGAGCCGTAGGGTCAAGCGACCGTAGCCTGCCGGCGCGTTGACCGTGACCAACGGCGGTCTTATAGTTGGCCTTAATGGCCGCCAAACTCCCACGCAACTCGCGCAGCACCAGTACACTCTCGCCGCCGACTGAAGCCATGGTTCGCGGCGCGCTGGAAGCCGCTGGCTGTCGCTACACCGCGCAGCGGGCGGCCGTCTTTGGTTTTTTGCAGCAAGTGAAAACACACCCCACGGCTGACGAAGTGTATCGCGCGGTGCGGCGCGACTTGCCGCGGATCAGTTTGGCCACCGTGTACAAGGCCCTCGAGGCGCTGGTCGCGTCGCGAATGGCGGCGAAGTTGACCAACGGCGACGGATCGGCCCGTTATGATTGCCGGGCCGAAGATCACTATCACTTGCGCGACGTGACGACCGGCGAAATTCGCGATCTGTCCGTCGAGTTCGATCGGGAGTTATTGGCCAAAATTGATCCGACTTTGGTCGAGAAACTGGCCCACTCGGGCTTTCGCGTCACCGGCTATCGGCTGGAACTGCTGGGGCGATTTGCCGAGTAGCATCCCACTAACGCGCCGCTTTTTGGCGTCCCTTGGCGATCAGTTCGTTCAGTTTCTCCAGCGAGCGGGTATTGGCGACATCCTTTTTCGTCAGGCCGGCACGCCGCGCTTGCAGCACGCCGTAGCGCAACACGTGAAAACCGTCGGCGCTGTGCGAGTCGCTGGAGATCACGATCGGAATGCCGAAACTCTTGGCGGCGGCGCAGGCGACATCGTCCAGATCGAGGCGTGCCGGGTTGGCGTTGAGCTCCATCATTTTGTTGTTGTCGCGGGCCGCTTTGAACGCGGCATCCAAATCGATCTCGTACGGTTTGCGGCGGTTGATGAGCCGGCCCGTGGGATGGGCGATCGCGCGCACGTGGGGATTTTCCAGGGCGTCGACGACGCGCTTGGTGATCTGTTCGCGAGACTGATTCTGGCCGTAATGCACACTGGCGACCACCCAATCGGCCTCGGCGAGCACGTCGTCCTGCAGGTCGAGCCCGCCTTTTTCCAGGATGTCGACTTCAACTCCTTTGAGAATTCGAAAATCCTTCAACTTTCGATTCAGCCGGTCGATTTCTTTCCATTGCTGTCGCAGCCTGGCGGCGTCGAGCCCCCGGGCCATCGTGACTCGCTTCGAGTGATCCGTGATGGCGATATATTCGAACCCTCTGGCCCGCGCCGCCGCGACCATTTCTTCCAGCGTGGCCTTGCCGTCAGTGGCCGTGGTGTGCATGTGCAGGTCGCCGCAAAGGTCATCGAGCTCGATCAGTTTGGGAAGCTTGCCGGATCTGGCCCACTCGAACTCGTGGCGAGCTTCGCGCAATTCCGGCGGAATCCACGGCAGATCCACGGACTTGTAGACCTCCTCTTCGGTACGGCCGGCGATGAACTCTTCCTTGCTGCCGTGCACGCGAAACACGCCGTACTCGTTGATCTTGAGACCCCGATCCTTGGCCAATCCGCGCAAAACGATGTTGTGATCCTTCGAGCCGGTGAAATAAACCAGCGCGGCGCCAAAGCATCCAGCCGGCACGACCCGCATGTCCACCTGCAGCCCATTGACGAGGCGAATGGTAATCTTTGTCGGTCCACGGGCAATCACGCCTGCCGAGTCGGTGAAGTCCGCGAAGCGGTCCATCACGTCCTCAACCTTGGACGAGACGACCAGTAAATCGAGGTCGCCGATCGTATCTTTACCGCGGCGATAGCTGCCGGCGACTTCGATCTTTTCGATGCCTTTGCAATCCAACATGTGGGCTCGAATCGACTGCGCGTAGGAGTCGGCGCCGGCCCAACACATTCGATCGCCGGACGTTTGGGCCAAGGCGATGCCGGCCAGAATTGCCTCTTCCGTCTTGGCGGCGAATCCTTTGAGCTTGCGCACCTTTTGCTGCTGGCAGGCGTCGCGCAATTGATCGAGGGTGGCGACGTGCAGCTCTTTGTAGAGCATGGCCACCTTTTTTGGCCCCATGCCGGGAATGCGCAGCAGAGTCAATACGCTCTGCGGCACCTGCGCCTGGAGCTCTTCGAGCATCGGCAAACCGCCGGTCGAGCAAAGCGTGCCGATTTTCTCGGCCAGATCTTTGCCCACGCCGGGAATATCGGTCAGCTTCCGATCGGGATCGGCCAGAATGGCCTGCATCGGCTCGGAAAAATCGCGAATAATTCGGGCGCCGTTGCGGTAGGCGCGCACGCGGAACGGATTCGCGTCCTGGAATTCGAGCAAGTCGGCGATGAGATCGAAAACTTCGGCAATACGGGCGTTATTCATGTTACCCACTATAAGCATTCGCCGCTCTGGCGAACATTCTAGCGGGCGAAGCGCCATTAGAAAGACGCAAGCAAAAACCCGTCGTTCGTCTCGTGAGAGGCGAAAGACGGGTTGGCGAGGGTCTCCGGCTCAGCGATTAAAAAAAGATCGCGTGTGCTTAGTGTCGAGCGGCTCGCCAGCCACTGTCGTCCAGCTTTTGCGTTGCCGGCATTGCCGGGCTCACGAGCGAGGCTTGCCGCACGGCCCACGCCTGTCGGATCGGCAAGGCGGTCGAGCGGTCTTGGTCTTCGGGATCCAAGGTCCGCGGGACGCCGCTGGTGTTCGAGTTCGAGGATTCGGGCCTCGAGGGGAACAGAATCCGAGACTGCGGTTGCTGGTTGGGGGTAGTCGAGTTAGGTTTATTTTGATCTTCAAAAGTCTTGTTCGCTGGCGCCGAGTCCGCCGGCTCCGGTTGTGCTTCGGGCACAAGACTGGGAGTGCTGGTTGAGGCCGGGCCACTCGGATAGGTCGGGCTGGGCGCTAAACTGCGAACTGTCGTGCCAGGAGTGCCCAGGCTCAACGGAGCCGAGATCGTCGCCGGGGCCGGAGCATAGCCGGAAACCGCCGGAGCACTCGGGGCATAATAGGCCGGCGTCGCGGTGACCGGAGCAACCGCGGTTGGCGCTGCGCAGCCGCAAGCGGGCACAGTCGGAACGACTACGGGGCGGAACGTCGTGTACGGCACCAGGCGAGGCTGCACGGCATATGAAGTGACCGGACGCAACACCGTCGTCGCGCCGCCGCACGGGTTGCAAGCCGTCACGGGGCTGTAAGCCACGACCGGAGCGTTCATGTAGATGGTGCGATAGCTGGTTTGCGGAACGTAATTGACCACCTGGCCGTAGCCCGCCGGCGCATAGCTGGCCATGTACGGCGCGTAATACGCGGTCGTGGCGGGCCTGCCAAACCAACGCTGCCACCATCCGCAGCACTGGGCTTCCGCCGGCGCGACGGAGAACGCCAGAACCGTCAGGGCGACAACCGCACTCGTTACCTTGACCATGGCTCACCCCCAAGCTTAAAAAAATTGGCCACTAGTTTCGTTAAACCGCAGATGTCAGGCAGTGTCAATATGCCCGGGACTGCGCGCGACTATTTGGTTGAACTTTTCGTCTACGAAGAGTAGACACAACTATCCGACAATTCGCTCTCGGGAATGTTTAACGCCCGAGGCAAGCTTTTGCGAACGATAGCAATGCAGGCACGCAAACTCGTCAGCGACGCGGCGCCAATCGATCGTCTGACATAACTTAGACCAGAAATTGGCCCGCGGCTGCGGAAACACCGGATCGATCGCGGGAGAGCTGGATACCAACCTTACCGCCACCGGTTCAGGCGTCATGATTCGCCTTGGCCAGTGCAACCGGCACGGTCGGAACAGGTGGACACTTTGGCAAGGAAGCGCTGCGAGTCTGTCAGATCGGCCATCGCCAACGAGCTGGCGACTCGCTAATGACATTCTCCAATGCGATCCACGGCAGAACGAACATGATCGATTTAACTGCCGGCGCTAGCCTTTTCGTACTGGTCGTACAGGGCGAAGAGCGTTTCCCGCAGATTGCCCTGGCACTGGGTAAAACTCGCCGCCACGGCCCCGGGGCTGATGGCGATTTCGCCGGCGGGCAAAAGCCGGTCGACGACCGCTTGGGCCACTTCCAGCGAAGGTCCCGTGCGGAACAGCGTGGGAAATCCCACGTCACGGT
>JACQFF010000003.1 GCA_016200205.1 Planctomycetia bacterium | reverse complement strand
GATCACGTTTGACGAAAAAATTCGCCAGAGTTTGCCGCCCCGCTCCAAGCGGACCCAATTGGGCAACGTGCTGTCGCTGTTGGCAAATCTCCGGCCGTCTGGTCCTACCGATATCGCCAAGAGCCTGGTTCAAATCGCGGCGATGCTGAGGCACCGCAGTTTGATCATGCTGTTCACCGATTTGTTTGCCGATCCGGAACCGGTGATGCACGCTTTGCGCCGGTTGCGGCACGGAGGGCATGACATCATCTTGTTTCACATCTTGGATGAAGCCGAAGTGCGATTTCCGTTCAACGGGCTGATCGAATTCGAGGAACCCGAAACGAAGGAAAAAATTCAAATCGACTCCAGCAGCTTTCGCTCCGACTACCTCGGCGAAATCCAGTCCTTTTGCGACACGTACCGCCGCGATTGCTTTCAAATCGGGGTCGACTACGTGCAGCTCGACACCAGCATGCAATTCGATCGCGCGCTGACCGAATATCTGGCGAGCCGCCGCGCGAGGTATTAGAGGTATCTAATGACCTTTCTGCACGTCGCATTTTTGGGCGGAGCGCTGGCGGTTGCCGTGCCGATCGTGCTGCACCTCGTCATGCGGCAGCAGCCCAAGCATCTGGAGTTCCCGGCACTGCGGTTTATCAGGCTGCGCCAAAGCGCCAATCGGCGACAAATGAAGTTTCGGCACTGGCTGTTGCTGGCCTTGCGCTGTCTGGTCATTGGCCTGTTGGCTTTGGCCTTGGCCCGGCCGAGCATTCTGGCCACAGGCATGTTGGGCGACCAGGAGGCGCCGGTGGCAGCCGCCCTGGTATTCGACACCAATCCCCGCATGCAGTATCGGCAGCAGAACAAGTCGCGGCTGGAAATCGCGCAGGAAACCGCCCAATGGCTGTTGCCGCAGTTGCCCGCCGAAAGCGACGTGGCCGTGGTCGATTCGCGTTCGGCCTCGGCCGCCTTCGCGGTCGATTTGGGCGCGGCGCGGCAGCGAATCGAACGACTGGACGCCGGCACGATAACGCAGCCGCTGGCGGCCGCTCTGGAATCGGCGCTAAAGCTCGTGCACGAGAACGACAAGCCGCGCAAAGAGGTCTACGTATTTACCGATTTGACGCGCGCGACCTGGTCGGCCGATGCCATGCGCGATCTGACGCGTCAACTCAAAGAGAACAGCGGCATCGGTATTTACCTGATCGACGTGGGCATCAAGGACCCGAGCAATTTCGGTCTGGGAGAAATGCATTTGTCAGGCCAGGTGCTTTCGAAAAACAGCCCGCTGCACTTGCAAGCCGATTTGCTGCACTCCGGCGCCGGCGGAGAGCGCTCCGTAGAGCTTCATCTTGTGGATCGCGATAGCGCCGAGACGAGTTTGCGGGATCAACGACAATTCACCTTTCGCCCGGGCGAGTCGCAGCGGACCGATTTTTGGCTGCGTGGGTTGGCACCCGGAATTCACCAGGGCAAGTTACAACTGGTTGGCGAGGATGCGCTTTCCTGCGATGACGTGCGTTGGTTCACGGTCGAGGTGCGCCCGCCGTGGAAAGTGCTGATCGCGGCTCCGCAAGACGCTGCGCGCCAACCGGACGATTACGCGCTGTTCCTTTCCCAAGCACTTGCTCCCGACGAGTTCCGCATCAAGGGCGAAGCGGCATTTCTGTGCGACGTGATCTCGACCGAGGAGTTGGCGAGAAAGCCCCTGGAAGGCTATACGGCCGTATTTGTAATCGACCCGCGGCCGCTGGCGCCGGGCATTTGGCAGAAGCTGCATTCGTACGTCTCCGCCGGCGGCGGATTGGGAATTTTCTTGGGCCGCAACGCCATGCCAATCGATTCGTTCAATGAGCCCCTCCCTCAAGAGTTGCTGCCGGGAAAACTCGTGCGGCAGTGGCGGGCCGAACCGCCCAACGAAGTCTATCTGGCGCCGGAGAACCTGGAGCACCCCCTGTTGACCAAGTTTCGCGCGCTCGAAAGTTCGATCGCTTGGGAATCACTGCCCGTGTTCAGGCATTGGCAGTTGGGCAGTCTGGCCAAAGAAACAGGCGTCGTGGTGCCGTTCTCCAACGGCAAGCCGGCGTTGTTGGAGCGTCCGATCGGCAAGGGGCGCGTGATCACGATGACCACGTCGATCTCAGACCCGGCCAGCGGCAAGGACGTTTGGAACTTACTTCCCACCGGCGAAGGGTCGTGGCCCTTTCTCATGTTGATCAATGAAACGACATTCTACCTGGTTGGCAGTGGTCAAGAGCGGCTCAACTATTCGGCTGGCGAAACGGCGGTCGTGCATTTGGGGTCGGTCGAGCGGTCTGGGATCCATTCAGTGCTGCTGACCACGCCGCGCGGCGATCAAATTCGCACGCCGGCGGACGAAAGGCAAAGCGCGGTGGTCGTAACCTCCACCGAAGCGGCGGGCAACTATCGCCTTCAGGCCGGCGGCCCGGAGCAGGGCGTCGATCTGGGGTTCAGCGTGAATCTACCACCCGAAGTGAGCCAATTGGATCGTGTCAGCATTCAAGATCTGAAAACCGTCTTCGGGGAAACGCAATTCCACCTGGCTCGCGACCGCGATGAAATCGATCGTAGCGTGAGCGCCGTCCGGGTGGGTCAGGAGCTGTATCCGTATTTGATCGTTCTACTGGCCATCATTTTGGGATGCGAACTGGCGCTCTCCAACCGCTTTTATCAAGACTATGACACGGCCGTGAAGCGGTCGGACGCCGCGCTACTGGCCGCCCGAACCGCGGCCGGGAAGCCCGAAGTGCGAAATATTCCGGTTGCACCGTAATGAGCGAGTGGTATTTCAATCCGGTGGGCGGATATTGGCTCACCAGCGCCATCGCGCTGGCGCTTGTCCTCGTGATGACGCTGTTGGGATTGCCGCGGCATAAGCTCACGTCGCGCAAGCGAGGCGCGCTCGTCGCGCTTCGCCTGGCGGTGATTGTGCTGGCCATGCTGGCGGTGCTGCGGCCGGCGCTGGTGCACACTCAAACCAAGCGGCAATCCGCCACGCTGGTGCTGCTGGTCGACCGTTCACGCAGCATGATGGTGGCCGACGCGGTCGCGGGCAAAACTCGTTGGGAACTGCTCCAATCGGCGGTGGCAGAGGCGATGCCCACTTTGCAGAAAATCAGCGAGGATTTGGAAGTCAAGATCTACACCTTCGACGCCGACTTGCATCCGCTCGATTTTTCGCAAGGCAAATTCGATCTGGGCTCCGCGGCCGACGGTCGACAAACCGCCATCGGCGCCGCCCTGGAAGACGTGCTTCGCCGCGAGAGTGGCAAACGCCTGGCCGGCATCGTGCTGTTGAGCGATGGCGCGCAGCGCGCCTATGCCCCGCGCGATATCGCCCCGCAAACCCCGACGCGACGTTTGGCCGACTTGGGTTACCCGCTCTACACGCTGGCCTTCGGGCAGGCCCGCGGACTGGGGCAAGCGAGAGACGTCGCGCTCAAGGACCTGTCGGTCAATCAATCGGTGTTTGTCAAAAACGAACTGACCGTCCATGGCACGGCCCGCATCGATGGCTTCGGGGGCCAAACGATCCCGGTGCAACTCCTATTCGAATCCGCCTCGGGTGAGATGGAGCCGGTTGGCGGGGTCGAACTCAAAGCCCGGCAAAACGGCGAAGCCGTGCCGATCGAGTTCACCACGATTCCGCAAACGCCGGGCGAATACAAACTGACCTTGCGCGCCGCCAAGCAGCCCGGCGAATTGGTTACGACGAATAATGAATTGAGCACCTTCGTGACGGTGTTGAAGGGCGGGGTCAATGTGCTGTATCTCGAAGGGGCATTGCGGGTCGATCAGGTGTTCTTACGCCGGTCGATCAATGCCTCCCCCGATATCAAAGTCGATTACGTTCGGCTCGACGAGCGCGATCCAAAACAGCGGCCCGTTAACCTCGACCAGGAGTTCAAGCGAGGCAAATACGACGTGTACATGATTGGCGATGTGGACGCCTCCGCGTTCACCGGCGAGGAATTGCAGGCCCTGGCCCAGGTCGTCCGCGAGGGTGCCGGCCTGGTGATGTTGGGCGGCTTGCATACGTTTGGCCCCGGCGGATATCAAAACACGCCGCTGCGAGATTTGTTGCCGATCAGCATGGATTCCAAGGAACGTCAACGGCCCGGTGACGCGGTTCGTTCCGACGTGCAGTTGCCGGGCCCTTTGAAGATGCGGCCGGCCAAACCGCTGGGTCAGCGCCATTATTTGATGGCGCTGGCCGAAGGGGCCGATCGCGAAAGAATCTGGGACCGGCTGCCGCCCTTGGAGGGCGCCAACAAGCTGGGCCAGCCCAAGCCGAGCGCCCAGGTGTTGGCGGAAACCGCCGACGCAAAGCCGCTGTTGGTCGTGCAGGAAGCCGGTGGGCGGGTCATGGCCTTTGCGGCCGATTCGACCTGGCACTGGTGGATGGAAGGTTTCGACGCGCAGCACAAACGGTTTTGGCGACAGGTAATTTTGTGGCTGGCGCGCAAAGACGAAGCGGCCGACGGCAATGTGTGGATTAAGTTGGCGCGGCGCCGCTTTGGCACGCGGCAGCGCGTCGAATTCACGGTCGGCGCGCAATCGCCCCAAGGCGAGCCGCTCGAAAATGCGCGCGATGAGGCCGAAGTCAGCCTGCCGGACGGCACGAAACAAAAGATCAACATGGTGCAGCATGGCGACCACGCTTCCGGGGTCTTCGATCAGACGCAAACCGCCGGTGACTATGCGATCGCGGTTTCCGTGCAACACGAGGGCGCTCCAGTGGGCAGTGCGAGATCGCGATTTCTCGTGTTTGAGCAAGATCTGGAATTGGACAATGCCGTGGCCGATCCTACTTTGCTGGCCAGTTTGTCGGCGATGACCAAAGACTTCGGCGGAGAATCGCTGGCGCCGGAAGAACTGCCCGAACTGTTGCGCCGGATTCAAGAAAAACCGCTGGAATTGGAAGTGGAAAACCTCGTCAAGCGAACGCCGTGGGACACGTGGCCCTTTTTTCTGCTGTTTGTGGGACTCATCAGCGCGGAATGGTATCTGCGCAAGAAATGGGGTTTGGTGTAATGCCGAGTCTGACCAGACGGATGGCTACAACTGATAATTCCAGGCTGGCCGGCTATACCGCTGGGCAACCAGGTCCTGCACTCGCTGCCGCGGCCAATCGGAATCGATTTCACGAGCCCTCCAAGCGTCGATCAACGCCTCTCGCAGCACGCCGCCGCTGGCGGGCAGGTTGATCACGAATGCCTGGTGGGCTCGTCCATTTCGATACGCGGGTTGGCGAGGCGGCATCGTCAGGCATAGCTCCATGAGCGACAACGGAAAATCGTAGAGCAGCGTGCCGTGATACAAAAAGTTCCGCCGCTTACAACGCATGCTATTGCCCGAAAACTTGGAGTCTCCAAGCGTCAAGTCGCTTGTTCCTCGACGCATGACTCCCGGTGCCAGCGGCCGCAGGGCCGTAAGCGTGGTTTCGAGCACGAACCGGTGTGCCGCATCCAACGAGCGTAAGGCTGGCCGCAATTCATAGCTTAATACCACGGCATACATCAAGCACCCGCGCGCGGCGACGATCGCCGCGCCGCCGCTGGAGCGGCGCAGCACCGGGATTCCGCGCTCCTGGCAGAGAGCCCGATTGACTTCCAGTGCTAGCTGGGAACTGCGGCCCACTACGACCACCGGCTCCGGCGATTCCCACAGCCGCAGAATCTCCCGCGGCTGGTCCGTTTCCTCGGCTGCTTCCAGCAGCGCATCGTCCAAAGCGAGATTTTCTTCCGGCGTGCCGAGAGTGAGATCGAGCAAGTGCATGCAAAAACGCCGGCTTTTTTGGCGATTAGACGAGCCGAAAGGAACTCCTCGCGCGTGCTTGACGCCCAAGGATGTCCTCCTACACTTAATTTATTGTCGATTCGCCCTCCGAGTGCCAGTCATGTCTTTCACCCCGTCCTCTCCGCAGGGCCTATCGCCTGACGATGCTTTGCCCTCCGTCGAGCCCCCCAGCGCCGGCTTTATTTTGCAATTGTTCGTCGTTCCCGGAATCATCGTCGTCGTCGTGGTGATGATTTGGGTGATGTTCAATTGGCTCGCGCAAATGGGCAACGACCGCGACGCGTTCGTGCGCGCACTGGCGCGCAACAACGAGGCCCGCTGGCAAGCAGCCTTCAATTTGGCCAACGCCTTGCGGGCCGAACGTGGCTCGACGAATCCCAAGCTGACCGGCGATCCCGAATTGGCCAAACAACTGGCGGGCATCCTGGACCGCGAGATCGAAGCGGGCAGCATGAATAAGAATCCGATCACGCTGCGAATTTATCTTTGCCGAGCGCTCGGCGAATTCAAAGTGGTTGACGGTTTGCCGACGTTGATCAAAGCCGCGATGACCCAGCGAAGCGACGACGAGGCCGACGTCCGCCGCGCTGCGCTGGAGGGCATCGCCCTGCTGGCGGCTAACGTCGGCGCCACCGGCGCCAGCTTTTCCGACGATCCGCGGCTTTCCGAAGCGCTGAACAAAGCGGCCGCCGACTCCGAACCGCGCACGCGGGCGGCCGCCGCCGTGGCGATGGGCGTGATTGGCGGCCAGCCGTTCTTGGACCGATTACACGTGATGGTGGAAGATCTCAATCCCGACGTGCGTTATAACGCGGCCACGCGTTTGGCCCACTATGGTGATATCGCGGCCGTGAGCGTGTTGCTGGAAATGCTCGATCCCGACGAGCAAGCTGGAGTGGAACTCGAAAACGAAAAAGATTTGCGACCCTTCAAGCGAGCCGTGATTACGATCAACGCGCTGCGAGCGACCGCTCAATTGGCCGAGAAGAACCCGAACGCCGACTTGACCTCGCTGACCGAATCCATCGAAAAATTGTTGAGCGGAAACGTCAATGGCGAAATTCGGATAGACGCCACCGGCGTGCTCCGCCAACTGCGGGCCCGCTCGGCCAAGTCGTGAAAGCGCTCGATTTGCGCGCTTTTTTCGACGCGTTTTGGTCGTAACTTGCGTGAGCCTTAAGCGGGCTGTAGCGTCCCTGCCGATGTGGGCCGTTTTCAAAGCCCGGTCCAACAGCGACCCTTTGCGAAGGGCGTTTCTGCTACTCGCGGAGGCCTGTTGTTAGACCTTGACGGTTGGGTAACTGCGCGGCCTTAAGTCGTGTTCCTATAGCTGTTTGCGGACTGTATCGTCGCGCCGCTGTCGGCCCGCGACTGGGGATAACTTCAAATTTTTTTTTCGGCCGCAAGTCATTCCGCGAGCAATACTTTTCGCGGAGTCGTGCCGCGCGGCTGGGACAATTCATTTGCGGAAACGGTTTTTGTCCGGCAGACTCTTATGATACATCGCGCGCGACAAAACCCGCGTGAAATGCGCGCGAAACTTGAGGAAATCCCGAAGAATTTACATCTGAGTTGCTCGAAAAGAGCGGAGTGACAGCACCATGGTCAGAATGTCAGCTTTGTTGATCTGCTTGGCATTTGCAGCTTCCGCCTTTGCCCAGGAAACCTGCCAAACCTATCGCCTGGTCTATCAGACCGTTTACGACCAGCAACAAGTGACGGCCTACCGAATCGAGACCGAGACGGTTTACGACGAGCAGCAACAGACCACTTATCGACCGGTTTACGAGACTGAAATGCGCGAGCGCCGCTATACGGTGGCTCGTCCGGTCACGGAGACCAGCGAGCGCGAAGAACGTTATAAAGTGATGCGGCCCGTTTGGGAAACGCAGGTGCGCGATTCGAGCTACGACGTGGTCCGGACACTGCCCGAGACCTCGGAGCGCGAAGAGCGATATCTGGTCGCTCGTCCGGTGTATGAGACTCAAGAGCGCGAGGACCGGCAGATCGTGCGTCGCCAGGTTCTGGAAACCGCGGAGCGTGACGAAGCCGCGACTGTCGTCGAGCCGGTCACAAGCTACACGACCAACTACGTCGACCAGGGTCAATTTGTCGATCAGCAGTTGGTCACGCCTGGCGCGGTCCGCACTCGTCTTCGCTGGGTGCCCGGCGCGTGCGTAACGAATCCGGCAACGGGCGTGTCGGGGTATTCGCGGGGCGGATTGGCGTGGGTTGGGGAACAGGGGCCCGCTCGCGTCGACGTATATCGCGCTTGGCAGCCGAATATCGTCGCTCAGCAAATGCCGCAAACAACGTACGTGCAACGCGTGGTGACGCGGAAAGTGCCGGTCCAGGTTTCCCGGTTTGTCGACGAAGAGGTCGTGAGGAAAATTCCGGTGCAGGTCTGCCGCATGGTCCAGGAAGAACAAGTGCGGCGCGTGCCGGTCACCACCTTCAAACAGGTCGTCGAGCGCGTGCAGCAGCAAACGCCGGTGCAGGTGTGCAAAATGGT
>JACQFF010000285.1 GCA_016200205.1 Planctomycetia bacterium | reverse complement strand
GGCACCCTCACCCCGTCCCTGTCCCAGAGGGAGAGGGGGAAATTCTGGCGCGAGAAACGAAAATGAGGCACGGCGAGGGGTATTCCCCTGGGCAAGCGGGGTGTCGGAAATCATGGCTAAACCTGATTGGCTAAGCGAAGTGATCTGCCCTTTAGGCAGCTTGCCCCGCTGCCGGCCCGGGATCGCAAGACGGCCCGTTTTCTTCAAAAGAATCGGCCGCATCGCGAACAACCTTATTTTATCCCCCCGCCGCCGCAATTGCCAGATCCCTATCACGCGACTCAGAGCCGATCGAGCGAATCGAACCAGCGGACCAATTCGGCCAACTCCTGCGGCGTGAGATAACGGTCCACGTCGCCGATGTTCTTGACCGTGAGGGGATACTTCAACTCGCGTAGCCGCTTGATGCCGACTTCGATGCCCGCGGCAGTCTCGCCCTTGCTGGAGAGCGTCGTGTAAAAAGCCAGCCGATGCACCGGATCGGTCTCGGGCGGCTGCACCTGCCGGGGCAGTGGGGCCTCGACCGCCGCCACCGCGCGGACCACGTCGACGTTGGCCATTCCCACCAAATATGCCAGCGCTCCGCCCCCTTCATGGCCATGCACGACAATCCGCGCCGCGTCGGTCGTGTAGTTCTTCATGACGTCGTCCAACACCCGGCGGACGAAGCGAGCTTCGATCGGCTGCCAGCTCTTCGGATCCAGCGACTTCGGGGCCAACAAAATAAAATCGTACTGCTCGCATAGCGGCTTCCACCGCTCGATCAGCTCTTCTTGCTTGAATCCGCCAGGCGCGTGCAGCCAGACGACCACGCCATAGGCGAGCTGCGGATGATAACTCTCCGGCACGTACGCCAGGCACTGGTTTTCGAACTCGGGAATCTTTAGCGCGACCAGACCCACTTGCGGCCGCTCGCCTTCGGCCGGAGCCAGGCTGCCGTGTGCCGGCGGCAACTCGCCGGGAAGACTTTCTGGAAGTTTTCCCAATTGCGGCTCGACGAGCACCATTTCGCCGCCGCGCCGAACCTCGATCTTCACTTTTTCGTCCGCCTCAAGCGTTTGCAGTTTTTCGAGCATGGTCTCGGCGCTTCGAACGGCTTCGCCCGCGAACGATTGAATGCGGTCCGCGGGCTTGATGCCGACGGCGGCCGCGGGGCTGTCGGGATAAACGTAGCGCACGACCAGGCCCGGCGTGTTGTCGCCCTTGGCGTTGCGCATCGGCAGAATGCCCAAGAAGGGAAACTCGTAGGGCTCGATCTTGTCGACCAGTTCCAGTTCACGATCGACGCGTTGATCGCCACGCAGGGCGACCAGCTTGATTTTGTCGCCGGCGTAGAGGCGTCCCAATTGCTGCTTGAGCTCCGCTTGTCGCGTGATCGGCACTCCGGCGGCTTCGACAATTTTGTCGCCGCCGCGGAAGCCGGCCTTGTACGCCGGCCCCGTGGCTCGCGCGGCGGCAATCACGGCCGGCTGCGCATACAGATCGGCGCTCTTCATGTTGATGCCGAGCAAGCCGGGGCGCAGATCCTGGCCTTGTTCCAACTTGGGCAACACGCGAAAGATGCTTTCCAGCGGAATTGCAAACCCAATGCCCGAGTCGTACCATTCCACGCCCGCCACTTCGCCATGGGCGTCCGGCGACATCGGCACCAGCACGCCCAACACTCGACCGGCGATATCCACCAGCGGTCCGCCGTAGTTATTGGGCGAGATTTTGGCGTCGGTCTGAATCGCCTTGCCCCAGATGCGATCCAGCGCGCTGATGATGCCGACCGAAAGGTTCGGATCGCGCGGTTCGAACGTGCGGCCCACGGCCAGTGCCCACCAGCCAACTCGCATCTCGCTTTGCGGAACGAACTCGGGCATCGCCAGCTTGCCTTCGGTTTCGAGCTTCAACAGCACCAACATCCGGCTTTGATCCGTGGCGACGAGCTTGGCCGCGTGCCGCGAACCGTCCTCGAGCGTGATCAGGATCGAATCGGGTTTCTGCACGAAATTGAACGCGCTGGAAATAATGTAACCGTCGGGCGACACCACCAACCCCGTGGTCGGTCCGGTGCCGATCAAAATTCTCTCGACGCGTTCCAATCCCCCTACCGTTTCGATGCGCACCACCGAGGGGGCCACGCGCGAAAGCGCCGCCTTCATGGCCCGCTCTTCGCGGATCTGAAGATTGTCTTGAGCCGCAAGCCAGCCGGAACCGAGCGCCAGGTGGCAGAGCGCGAGGGCGCAAATCGTGCGGTATCGTCGCGTGATGCCGATCATTTTTCTTGCAATTCTCCCGGCGCCATGGGTTTGACGACCACTTCGACGAGTTCCTGTCCGCGCATCAGCACCAGCCGCAATTCCGTATCGCGCTCCACGCGCGCCAACTCCTCGCGAAAACCCTTGCACGAATGCACCAGGTTTTCGCCCACGAAAACGATCAGATCGTCGGACTTCACGCCAGCTCGCTCGCCCGGCGAACCGGCACGCACCTCGTCGACGTAAGGCGGCGTACGCTCCAGCACATCCGGCACGAGCACGATACCCAGTTGAGAGAAACTGACCGCTTCGGCCGGCTTGATGGACGGCCTGTTTTCGCCCGGTCGGAATTTGCCCGCCAGAATCTCGTCCAGCGAACCGCGAAGTTCATCGATCGGCACGGCATAGTTGAGCCAAATGTTGTTTTGCGCGTTTTGCAGCTCCTTGCCGAGCATTGCCAGCAGTTCGCCATTTTGATTCGTCAGCGCTCCGCCGGCGGCGCCCGGGTTGTTGGTCATCGCATCCAACACATAAACGAGACCGTGATAGGGCGTTTCAAACGTGCCCCGCCGGGCATCGAGCCGCGTCTTCACCGCGATCGTGCCATGCTGCACGCTCGATGGCTCGTCGCCCGCGGCGACGCCGAACAGATTGCTGAAGGCCAACACGCGGCTGCCGCTATCGGCCGGCACACTGGCCGCCAGTTCGAAATGCGAAAGCTCCGTGGCCTCGACCTTCAACACCGCGAGTTCCAGCCGCGGATCGGCGCCCAGCAGTTTTGCCTCGAACTTTCGGCCATCGGAGAGCGTGACGGCGATATAGTCGGTATCCAGCACGTAACTCCACACCGTCAGCACGTGCCCTGCGGCCGAAATCAAGAATCCGCTCTGATACGCCTCGAGTCCACGCACCCCGCCGGCGCCGTAAATCTTCACGATTTTCGATTGGTTGGCGTCGATCACTTGCGCAAACGACTCTGCGGCGGGAAGGTTTTTCGCGCCCGTCGCCGCTAAGCCGGCAAGCGCGACGCATCCCGCCAGCAAAATCAACGCATTGCGGACGCACTGGCGTCGTTGCAAGACCCTCGATCTCAATGCACGCATGCGCTACTTCTCCGCGGCAGTGTCGAACTTGAACTGTTTGCAGTGAAATACCTGGTAGACGCCATCGCCATTACGGACTTCGATTCGCTGCGGAAGAATGCGGCCCTCGACTTCCTGAAATTCGCTGAAATAAAGCTCGCAAGGATCGGTATCCTCTTCGGGAGTCATTTCCAGCGCCACGAGCTGGCCATCGGCCGGATTGAACATGAAGTGGCATTCGAGATCCCGGTACGTGGCCAGTAGCACGTCGGTCAAGCCTGGCCGGCCTTCCAGCGGAGCGGTTCCCCAATACGAAACGTCGCCGAACTTTTCCGGGCCCATCACCAGGAACCGCCGCCACATGGCCAGCGCCACCAGCAACCCGCCGCTGCCGGGCGGATCGAGCCGGGTGGCCAGTTCGCCCTCCAATTCGATTCTCGCTTCGCCGCTGGGAAGTTTGATCGAGGCCTGCTCGTCGGAAATTCCGAAACTCATTTCTTCGTTGGCGGCACCCGCAAGTCCGTTGATCGTCCACGCGCCCTGCAAGGCACTGTAATCGCCCCGCGCCACCAGCGCCTTCCAAACGCGATCGCGATTGAGTTGGTTGAAGTAAAAGTTGACGTAGCCCGGCTTGCCGACGAAATGCTGCTTGACGATGTCGGCAAGCGGCTCGGGTTTGGCGTGTGGATTGTGTCTCGGCTTGGGTTCCGGGCGGCCTTGGGGTGGTTCGCCGGGCTTGGGTTTTGGGTTGGGAGCTTTGTCGGGATCGATTTTCGGACCACCCTGCACCATTTCAGCCAGTTCCGCTTCGCGATGCACCCCGCGCAGCCGCACGAGCACGTCAAAACTTTCTCCCTTGCGCTGGAACGACAGCGGCACGCGCCACCCCTTCGGATAAATTCCCAGCACGTTCTTAAATGCATTGACGGTGCTCACCGTTCGCCCGCCGAAGCTGACGACCTCGTCGCCGTAGCGCAGCCCGCGGCGGTAGGCATCGGATTCTTCGAGAATATCGTCGACCGCGACGCGCCGGTTTTCATCGCTGCGCACGCGTGCCCCCAACGTGGCGTGATCCACGATGCGTCCGCTCTTCAGGTGGCCCAAAAAGTTTTTGATCTGGTTGATCGAGATCGCGTAGCCCACGCCGACATTCACTCGGCCGCGTTTTTCGAACGACCCGCGGCCATTGATGCCGATCAGCCTTCCCCGGGCGTCGAACATCGGCCCGCCCGAGTTACCCGGATTGATCGCCGCGTCGGCCTGCAAGCAGTCGGTATATTCCAAGAGCGTGCCGGAGGGATATTGATAGCGATGCACGCCGGAAATGATGCCGTAACCGACGGTCGGATTAAAATCGGTGGCCAGCAGAAACGGATTTCCAATGGCAAAGCACCAATCGCCGACCCGCACTTTGTCGCTGTCGGCCATTTCGGCAAAGGGAAAATCATCGCGGCCCAGCAGTTTGAGCATGGCGACGTCGCCGGTTGGATCCAGCCCGACGATCACGGCGTCGTACAGCTTGCCGTCGGCCATTCCGCACTTCATGCCCGTGCCCGCTTCGTGCGTCACGTGAAAATTGGACAGCGCATAACCATCGCTCGAGATGACAACGCCCGAACCTCCCCCCTGGCCGGCGAAGATCATGACGGCGGCCTGGCTGGCCCGCTGGACGACGGCCACGCGAGCCCCCTCGGCCTCGAGCACCTGCGGATCGACTTGTGCCCACGCGGTCGACGACAGCAGCAGCAGGCTCGCAAGACACGCCAATCGCTTCATCGTTCCCCCTTCGAGCACGCCAGGAGCACTCCCTTGCGGCGTTATTTCGTCACTCGGGCATCACACAAATCGAGCCGGTCGCCAATATCCAGATCGTCGCCGAAATCGGCCGAAATGTCCAATCGCTTCACACCGGCAATATTCAGTTCCAGTTCACGCGCAGGCTCGGTCCCGCGGACATCGCCTTGCCAGAGCACTTTCCCGTCCCCTTTGATCTCCACGCGCACGCTACCCGCGTCACGCACGCTGTCGTCAATGCCCATCGTGGTCTTGAACAAACGGAATTTTCCCGCCAGCTTGTACGACAACACGGTTCGGCTTTGCAGCGACAGCCCCTTGCGATACGTCTGGCCGTCCAAACGCAACGGATTTTGCTCGAAGCCGATGTCGCGGTGGTATCGGAAAAACTCGTGCAGCGCGGACGGCTCCTCCTTGAAACCGAAATAAGGTACGTAGTTGGCCGTCTCGGGCTGAAGGTCGCTCAAATACGCGATCTTGCCCGACGAAAAATCGAACCGCGCGATCTCGCTCAACGGCAGCTCGACCGCCACGCCGCCCGGCGTCGTCACTTTCACGACTCCGTCGTTCGACACGGCCGTGCGGATCACCCAACGCGAGCCGTCGATCGCGGTAAGCTGTCCTACCGGCTCGGCCAGTTCGGGCGCGTTGGAATGAAAATAGATCACGCCCTCGACTTTCGGCCGCTTGACGCGAATGACCTCTTTGTCCAATTCGAATTTGCAAACCTCCCCGTCGAGGTCGCCCAGCACCCCTTCCAAGTAATCGAGCGCGCCGTTTTTGCGCACCACCAAAAGATCGCCCGTGGGTTTGGTTTCGGTGACGTCGGTCCATTGTTTCGCCAATTTCGCGTCACGATCCGCCGGTGACGTGAAACGAACCCAGTGGATGGCGCGCGTCGGCAATTCGATCCGCGCGCCGGTGGTCAACGTCACCTGGGCCTTTGCCGCGCGCACCGTATAGGCGGTCGCCGCGAGGCCCGATTGGTCGACCAGTTCGATCCACAAATTGGATTTCCGCTCGTCGGCCGGGGCCTGGCGAGTGGCGCCGGCCAGCGTGGCGATCGCGAAAACCGAGCGCCCCTGGGCCGTTTGCAACACGAGTTGCTCGGCATTCATTTCGACGACCTGCCCCGTGGCGGACTGACCGTCGAGGGTTTGCACTTCGAATTCGCCGGCACCAGTCAACAGGGCCATGGCGAGCAACAGATTCCACATCATCACAAATTTAGGTCCTACTTTTCGGTGTTCTCGCTGTTTTCGCTGGCCAGTTTGCGAAAGTATTGTTCGATCATGTCGCGATAATGGGCCGGGTAATCCTTGCCGATCTGCTGCAAGGCTTCCTGACGCTGCCGCGGAGGCAGTTCGCCCCAACCGCTCTGGTTGCCGATCGGCTTTTTCGTCACCTCACCGGATCCCTTGCCTCCCATCGGCAGGCTGTCTTGCGCCGGCTTGGTGGGGCGAAGATTGCCCTGGGCGGATGCCGCGGCCGCAGCGGCCGCCTGCTGCTGTTTTTCGAGTTCCTCGATTATCTTGTCGAGCGAAGCGATCACGCCGTCTTCGACCTGGCGCACTTTGGGACCGGCGCGACCCAAGTCGAGCCGCCGCCGAACGTCGTCCATTCGCCGCGCGATATGATCGAGCGATTCGTCCTTGAGCACGCTCAGGTCCGCTTGCATCAGCCGCGCCACGGAATTGTAGCGCTTGGCGATTTCCGATTCGCGCTCGAGCAGCCGGCCGATCGCCTGCAACCCCGCCTCGCGGTTGAGCGTGCGATGATGAACCACGGACTGATAAAACAACAGCCCCGCCGGATCGACCACCTCTTCGGGCTTCAATTGGCCGAGCTGTTCCAGCGCTTCGTCATAGAGCGCCTCTTGCACCAGCCAACGTCCATACAGCAAGCGAAGATTGTTCCGCTCGAAGGCCGGGGTGCCTTCCTCCGCCAGCCAGTCCACGTTGGGCAGCGGAATCCGTTGCCGGGGTCGCGAACAGACGGCCACCAACTCTCGATCACGCGGATCGCCAGCGGCGAACGTGGCCGCCAGCAAATCGACCAGATGAGCGTCGTTGCCGACAGCGCTGGCCCACAGCATTTCGAGTTGCGAGCGCGCAGCGTCTTCGAGCTTCTGGCCGGCAATCCAGGCCAGGGCTTCGTCGCGAACGCTGTTTGCGGAGGGGATCTGCCAGGTTGCCTTTTGCGCGAATTCCTGATTCGGCTTGATATCGGCGGCATGGGCAAGGGCCAACGAAAACGCCCAGCAAACAATCCAGGCAATCGAACGCCAACGCGGTTCGCTCATTGGTTTCTCCCCACCGCAATGTCGCGAGTCACCTGATGGATCCGCTGTTCGCGCTCCGCCAGTCGCTTGAGCGCTTCGAGCAGGTCCGGCTTATCGGTCTGCTCCGTCTTGGTCATCTCCGCGTAGCGCTGGGTGCGCAAATTGACGCGCATCTGCAGCGCGCGAATCATTTTCAACTCCGAAAGCGTATCGACCAGCGGCGGGTCGGAATCGCCGTCGGGGGCGGGCTGGCCCGCGGCGCTTTTGGAATCCTTGTCCTTCTGCGCTTTTTGCAACGACGCGATCATTTCTTCCAACGCGGCGATAATATCTTTTTCGATCCCTTGTGTCACCTCGCCCACTTTCGCCTGCCCCAGCCGGTCGACCACTTGTTGCATGTCGTCCCGCATTTCCGTGACCGCTTCCGGGAAAGCCACGGCCGTTCCCTCTTCGCGGAGCACCGCCAGCGCCTTGTCGGCCTCGCCGGCAATCTGTGACTCCTTGCGGCTCATGCGGCCGGCTTCGATTTCGTCGTCGCGGTCACGCTGGGCTTGCGGAACCTTAGCGAGGCGCTTGGTCCCCTCGTAAACCTCGACTTGCTGGTCGAGCATTTTGCGGAACCGGCCCTCGAGCATGGCCAACGTCCGCGAAGTTTCTTCCTCGCGCAACTGTCGCAGAATCTCTTCCAAGTCGGCCTTGGCTTGTTCCAATTCCTTGAGCGCCTCGGCCTGCTTCTCGGTGGCTTCGCCGCGCTTGGCTTCCTCCAGCTTCTGTTGGGCCTCCTTCATTCGCTGCTGCGCTTGCTGCAACCGCTTTTGCGCCGGACTATTCTCTGGCGGCGGCGGCTCGCCGGGCTCGCCGGAACCTTGGCCCTCCTCGCCATCGGGATTTTCGTTCGGCTGGCCGGGTTTTTGTTCGCGGCTCGGCTGACCGCCATTCTTCTTGTCGCCCCGTTTACCCTTTTCGCCTTGGTCGCCTCCAGGCTTTTTGTCGCCTTCATCGGGCTGGCCATCGTCCTTTTTCGGCTTGTCAGCTTGGTCCGAATCTTTGTCGTGCGGCCTGTCGGGCTTTTTTGGATCGGAGCCGTCCGGCCGCTTTTCCGACTCGTCTTTTTTATCGCCCTTGTCTCCGTCACCCTGCTGGCCCTCTTTGGCGCCGCGGTCCGCGAGCTTGCGGCCTTCGTTCTCGCGAATATCGCCGGCTAGTTCGGCCGTTTTGTCGGAAAGGTCTCCTTGTCGATCCGCCAGTTTTCTCGCGTCCCCCTCGCGGGCCGTCTCGCCTTGGATTCCTTTCTGCTCCTTGATGATCTTGTTGACCCGTTTTAGATATTCACGGATCCGCGCCTTTTCCGACTCGATGCGTTTCGTGCGATCTTCGCTCAACAGCAGTTCGAGCAATTTGACCAGATCCTGCTGCACTTCGCTTTGATTCTTCACCACCAGCGACAGCCGTTCTTGTCGCAGTAGCTCGACCAACTGTTCGAACTGATGGTCGAGATCGCGCTCTTTGCTCTGGGCCACGGCCTGGCGCAAGAGGGCCGCTCGGCGCGGATCGGTCGGCGCCGTTAATTCGGCCATCCGCAGCAACAGTTTTTCCAGTTCGCGAAAACGCTCCGCGACTTGCTGCTGTTGCGTGGCCAGGCCGCCCGCAGGCGCCGCCGCTGCTTTAGCCGCTGGTTTTTCTTCCGACGAAGCCGGAGCAGAAGTGGTTTGCGCCGACAACGAGCCAGCAAGCACGACCACCGGACCGCAGGCCAGCATCGCTGCAACTTGCCATGTTCTATGCATCGGACCAATCTCCCGCGGTGACTCGATGCGGCCCCGAAAGGGCTAATCGCATCCAGCGGACCGGCCATCACTCGGTTAAATCGCGGACCTTCTGCCGCTGTTTCTGTTTCGTTTCGGCGTTCACTTTTTCTTGCGTGCTGATGATTCCACGCAAAATATCGAGCACTTCGTTGAACGTTTCCAATTCCAGCATTTTATCAAGCACCTGCCTCATCTCGACCAGAATAGCGTCGGCGTCGGACAGAGCCGCGGCTTGCGTGGCCGGGCCAGCTTGCAAATCGGACAACTGGCCGGCCAGTTTCTTCAAGCGTTCCTCCAGAGGCGGAAACATTTGTTCCACGATCCGTTTGAGCGGATCGGCCACGCCATCTTTGAGCCGTGTCTTCAGCTCTTCGGTGTCCACGCGGTTGTTTTCCATCTCTTCGCGAATCGCGTCGAAAGCCAGGGCCACTTGCAGAGTCTCGTGCGAGCTGCGCTGGCAGTTCTGCAATACCCTTTCGACTTGCAATGACAGCGGGGCGGTGCCGGGCCGCGGGTTTTCAGCCGCCTCTTCGGCGGCATCGCCCGGTTCACGACCGGGGGCCGGCGTGGCCCCTCCCTGCTTCGATGGTTCTTTGGCCGGCTCGTCCTTGGGCCCGAGCGTTACACCAGAGAGCAAATTGCGCGTCTCGGTCAATTCCTCGACGATGGTTTCGAAACGCCGCCGCAACATCAGCTCGCGGGCCTCGAGCATCGAGCGCAACTGTTCGCTCGTCACTACGTCCAGCACGTATTGCTGGCTCGATCCGACATTTGGGCCCGCATCCAGAGCAAAGCCGTCGGCCGCTTGCACGGCCCAATGGAGTTTCTGCTTCGGCTGCAATTGTAAGTCGCGCACTTCCAGCACGTCGGCCACCGCCAGTTTTTCCTCTCCGTCGACCGGGGTCGTGAAGGCTTGTTGTCGCGGCGGAGCATCGTCGACTTGGTACTCAAACCAAATCTTCATCACGCCGTAGTCGTCCGAGATTTCGCCCCCCGCCGGCAGCCTGGCGTTCGACGTGATCGCGGCGCTGATTCCTTTCAACTGCACGTTCACCTGCGGCGGCTCGTCGGGCACGGCGCCGAGCGCCAAGCGAACCGCTTCATGGCTCTTGATCCCATCGGCGTCCAAGAGCGTGAATAAGAGCGTCTTGTCGCCGTCCAGCCGCGCCAGGCTGAACTGAAATTTCGACTGCGGCGCTCCGTGCTCGGCGGCCAGGTCGAGTTGATGAGTAATCGGCGTGTTTTCATCGGCCAGGTCGTCGATCCGCACGGACACCAGCGGCTTATTGGCCTCGGCTTGAAGCGTGATCTGCGTGCCGCGCGGCAATTGCACGAGGCCGGCCACGGCAACGTCACGCGGTTCGCGCCGCATGTAGCGTGGATATTCGCAATGCAGCGTCATGCGGCTGATCGTGGGGCTGTCGACCACGTCGAGATACATCGGTCCCTGCCGGTCGTCGCCCCCCAGCACGTAGAATTCCAAGGGCGCCAGCACGCCTTTGAACGTGTGGGCGTAGTTTTGGAACGCGCCCTGTCGCGGCGCGACGACGCCCTCGCGGCTCATGTTTTCGCGGCCCTGCGCGCCGTCGAGGGTGCGATATCGCACCTGGACGACTTCCGGGACTTCGCGGCCTGGCGCGGCATCGGCTTTAACGATCAGCTCCCAATCCGAGCCCCGCGCAATTTTCAAATGCCCGCCGCGATCAAAACCTTGCACGGCCAGATGAACTTTGCGGGGCCACGATTCGTCGGAAACGAGCAGGCTCCGTCGGGCCCAAGTGCCCAGCGCGTCGCTGGCGGCCACCGCGAATACCAGCACGCTGGCCACCAATGCCGCCGCCAGGCTCATGCGGCGCACTAACGGCGCGGTGTCGAAAACCTGATTCAAGTCGATCTGGGCCGTTCGGGCCACGGCGTCGCGATGCGTATGGGCCAGCATCTCGCGATTGAACCCCGCGCCATGGTCGGGATGTTCCGCCAGCTCCACCGTCGTGAGCAGGCTGTCGCGCAATTGACCAAACCGCCGCTCCAACAGCACCGCCATGTTGTGGTCGGCCAGGCGAACGAAAAGCCGCTCCAGCAGAAACCGGAACAGGATGTACACAACCGCGGCGCCCAAGCCGATCAATTCGACAACGCGCAGCAGCCGGGGGAGCTCGAAGAACCAATCAAGCGCCAAGCTGAACCAGAAGCTGACACCGACCAACACCAGCGCGGCCGCCACCCCGTCGGCCCAGACATAGGCCCGAATTCGCCGCCGCAGCCGAGCCAACAGCGACTCGATCGCCGGCTCCAATCGCTCGGGTGATGGTTTGACGTGGGTTTCCATATTCTCGTTTTGCACGCCCTGAATACTTCTCAGGCCAGTTTCGAAAGTCTCCGGATCAACCACTCCAGGCACAACGCGCCGCAAGTCGCGATCAACAGCCCTCGCATCCAGTCGTGTTCGAAATCGCGATCCGTGACGCCGGCCAGATAGGTGACCTCGGTGCGATCGCTCAGTTGTTTCTCCAGCGGTGGCACGCCCCGCGCGCCGAGCACGGCGTCGGCGCCGACGTAATAAAGCCCGCCGGTGCGCTTGGCGATCTCGCTCAACAGGGCGTCATTTCGCTCGGGGTTTTCCCGTTCCAAATCGGGGACTTTGACCTGAATCCGTCGCGTGAGCTGTTCGGCGTCGCCATCGGGAAGGGGCATCTCGAGTCGATACGTCCCCTCTTGCAACGCGGTGAATTGCCCCACGTACATTCCCTTCCGCGCCGGGTCGGCGGCCAACTGCAAGCTCTCGCTGGTGCTGTCGGGCCGGATCACTTGCAGCGTGACGCTGGGCGCGTCGAGCGGTTCGAATTGCACCGTGCTCAATTGGGCCCGCACGACGACCGTATTGCCTAACAGATAGCGGTCGCGATCGACCAGGAGCATGCCGCGACTGGAGCCCACCAGCAGCCGGCCTTGCGAGACGTGACGAATCAGCTTCGTGTAAAACTGCTCGAAGTAGCTGTCGCTCAAAGCCCGCAAGCGCCACATCTCGCCGCTGCCCAAATAAAACACGCGTCCGGCGCCATAGAACTGGCCGGCGAAATACACGGGCCGCTGATCGCCGCTGCCCGCCTCCGGATCGGAATAGCGGCCATAGACCGTGGCGCCCGGCTTGGCTCCGCGGACGCCGTAGTAGCCAAACACGCCGGGAAAACTCGACCAGATCTGCTGACTGCTGGGGCCGTTGTCGGAGAGCCAGAGAAACTCGGCTTCGATCCCCTCCCGCGTGAATTCGATCGGCCAGGGGACCGTCGAACCAAACCGGCCTTCTTCCATCAGCGACAATCGTCGATTGAACTCGACCGGATACAGGCCGCGGATTTTTGTCATTTTTGGATCTTGCGCCCAGCGATCGGTCTCGACCGGGCCGGCCAGAAGAATCAATCCGCCCGCCTTTTCGGCCACCCAGCGTTCCAAGAGATCGACTTCGGTCCCGTCGAGGGCCTTCCAATCGGGATCAAAAGCGACGATCGCATCGTATTCGAACAGTTCTTGCGGCGTGCTGGGAAACGCCTCGAGAATTCGATTGGCGTCTTGCGAAACGCCAGGCGCGGCCGACTGCAACCACACGTCCACCGCGGTTTCTTTGTCGCGGCGCAGTTGATTCCGCAAGAAAATGTATTCGCGGGTTGGGCCGCTGGCGATCAAAAGCACCTTCGTTTTACGGTCCACGATTTCGATGTCGACTTCCTGCTGGTCGTCGTTGGAATTACTGTCCTCGGGCGGGGCCTTGACGCGCAGGCGATAGATGCGGCGGCCTTTTTCGGCGGGCGTGATCTCGAACTTCACCGGGACCACCTCACCGCGGCCGCCGAGCGTGATGCGCTCGGAGCCTTCGACCTTGCCCTCGTCGGTCTTGCCGGCTTCGCCCGCCACGCGCGACAGCAAATCGACCGTGACGCCGCGATCGGCCAAACCTTCGGATTGGAGATAGCCCGTGATATGAAAGCCGTCGCCCGGGTAGGCTCGAGCCGGCGCCACCAGGTCGCTGACGCGCACATTGGCTGGCCGCCGCTCGGAGCCGACGCCGACGGTGAATATTGGAATTTTGGCATCGCGGGACGCGGCGATGGCGGCCGAGGGATCGATGCCGGCGTTCTGGCCACCATCGCTAAATACGACCACCCCGGCCACGGGCGTGGATCGCTCGTCGTTGATCAATTGCCGCAGCGATTGTCCCAATCGCGTTTCCGTGCCTTGTGGCAGCAACTCATTTTTCAGGTCGATTTTTTGCGCGCCGTGTTTGGGCCCCGCGGGCTCGCTCGAGGCCGGTTTTTGATCGAAGGTCGCTTCCTCGTCGAGCCCGGCCTGAACGGGCAATTTCTTGAACGAGCCGATGCGATTCACTTCGCCGTCGAAGCGGCTGAGCAAGACGTCGTGCTTCTGGCGCAATTGCTTGATCAGCCCGCCCTCGTCGAGCACCGAGACGACTTGCTCCAGCCGATTGGGCGTCGCCGGAACGGCCGAGGCCGTGGTGTCGTGCAAACCCATGCTCAGGCTGGTATCGACCAGCAGCAAAACCCGCGAGTTGTGCACAACCTTCCGCTCGGTCCGCTTTTCCAAATGCAGATAAAAAGCCAACAGTCCCGCGAGGGCCGTAACGCGCAGCACCAGCAGCAGCAAGCCCACCCCGCGCCGCAATTCGACGCCGTCGCGGCGATACATCCACGCGACCCAGGCCACAATCGCCGCGCACACCAGCGCGAGCACCAGGTAGTGCCAGCGTTCGGTGTACGCTTGCAGCCGCCCCAGTTCGAAGGTGGTGCGAGTCGTCATCTCGGCGAGCAAAGGCCAAGGGGCCATCAGCGAGTGCCCTCCTTGGCCGACGAATGGTAGCTGGCGGCATACGCCAACAGTTGCTCCGCTAAAAGGACCAACAACGACAGGTACAGCAAGCTCTCACTGAGATTGACTCCGGCCAGTTGCTGCGGGTTGTAATGGATATCGCCCGCCTGGTGGAATTGATAGCGAATCCCATCCAACTGACTAGCCAGTTGCTCACCATTGAACTGATGCAGGTCTCCCTCATCGGGATCAATATTGAAGGCAAACCGCTCCACGCGCTGCGTGGCGTCGGTACCGGTGAGTTGCGCCTGATAAATGCCGCTGGTGTCGGTATCCGAGAGGGTCGCGACGTGCCCCGCGGTAGAAGTTCCGGCGTCGACCGCCACGCTGCCACCACCCGCTTCTCGCGGCATCAGGAAGCGGACCTGCGGTAGATACTGGGCCACGTCGACCGGCACGTCCAACGGCGTGCCCACCAGCCGCGTGGCATCCGGATGGCGCGAAAGCGACAGGTACGATTGCATTTCGAGCATCGCCACGACATAGCTCGGATTATCGCGGCCCCAATTGTTCCAGCTTCCCAGCGACGTCTCGAGTGGCGAAGCCTTCGTCAGAATGGCCACGACCCGGCCTTCGCCGAATTTGTGCTCGACCGCGAAAGGCGCTTTATTGCGCAGCCGCGCGATGACTCTGGTCGACGACTCGCTCGAGGGCGCCCAATCTTTTTGCGCGGCAAAATAGCGGCTGATCGCCACGGTATTCAAGAAACTGTTCCGCTCGCCTGCGAAGACGGAAAAAATCGGATGATCGGTGACTTCCAGGTCGGGGGATTTCTCCAGCCGATCGATCAACAGTTCCGCTGGCCCGGCCAGCGGCAGCGGAAATAATCCCTGTCCGTCGCGATACAATTCGTTGTTGAAGAACTCGGCCCGCGACAGGTCACCCAGGAAGAAGCCCACGCCGCCGCCAGCCTTGGCGTAGGCCTCGATCGCGGCGATTTCCGCCGGATCGAGCCGCGCGATGTTGAGCAAGTAGATCGTTTCGAACGAGTCGAGCGGATGATCTCGCAGATAGCGGGCCGACTCGATGAGGGGCCTGAGACCACTGGTAATTTTTCCGCCCGGGGCTAATGCCGTGGCCAGGAAAAAGGCGTCCTGACCTTTCGCGTCGCCGTCGATCACCAGCACGTCGACCGCTTTGGGCACGTCGATCACGAGCGAGCGGACGTTATCGGTCGCGACGGCATCGGTCTGCAGCCGGGCAGTGATTTCATGTCCGCCGGCGGTTGTGAAGAGCACCGGAAAACGCCGCGTGACCAGTTTGCCGGCAGGGACGTCTTCGAACACGATTGCCGGCCGCGCGTGGTCATCTTCCTCCAACGACACCGAAACCTGCCTGGCACTGGCGCTGCCGAAATTACGGAGGGAAACTTCGACCAACAACGGCACGCCAGCGGCGCGCGTGCCCGGACCAGGACGCAGAGCCGCGATGGCCAGGTTCGGATGCATGGCATCGACGCAATTGACCAGATGGATCTGGGCGCCCGACTCGTCCAAGTGCCGCAGCGACTTGCGTAAGGCGACCGGCTCTTGCCAGTCTTTGGCCCGAAAATCCGAGACGATGTAGATCACGCGATCTTCGTCCTGCGCTTTCGGAGGCAGGTAATCGACGGCTTCCAGGGCGTCGGCGGGTTCGGCGGCCGTTTCGGAGGTTCGCAGCGGGCCGAGCACTTGATCCAGGCGGGCCGGAAAATTGGCGTCCACCGGTTCCTCGACAAGATCGGGATGCGTGCCGCGCACAAGCCGGCGAGCGCGGGAGAAGCGCAAGAGCGTGAAGATCTGCGGAGTGTCTTGATGTCCGGCCTGCGCGGCCAGCCGTTCGACGACTTGCTTGGCCTGTTCGAAACCGCTGGTATCGGCCCAGTGGTCCGACATGGAAAAACTATCGTCCAAAAGCACGATATGATGCGTTTTGCTACCGCCGAAAATCGCGCCCCATTGATTGCGCACCAACGGCTGGGCCAGCATCAGCACGACAGCCGCGATGGCCGCCATCCGTAATAGCAGCAGCAGGAGCTGCTTGAAGAGAACCGATTTTTGATGCCGCTGCTGGCTCTGGAGCAAAAACTCCATGGCCGCCCATTTGACGCGGTGGTGCCGCATCAAATTGATCAGGTGGATCAAGATCGGCAAACCGACCAGCGGCAGCCCCCACCAGAGCAATGATTCGTGGACAAAGCTGGGCATAAGCTACTTACGTTGTGTTCCTTGCCGATTGCTGAGAAAGGCCGCCAGGGCCGCGTCCAGCGGTTGGCTGGTGCGCAGCAAAACGTAATCCACTTCGCCCTGCGCGCAGCCGCGGCGGACTTCGTCGAGGTAAACCCCCAGCGCGTCCAAATAACCCTGGCGCAACGCGCGCGGGTTGCAACTTAGATGCTGCGGCAGTTCCAATCCCTCGAAGCGCGTCGGTCCGGTGAACGGAAAATCGAGCTCCTCGTCGTCCATCACGTGAAACACGATCACGTCGTGTCCGTGCTGGCGCAGCAGCTTCAACCCTTTGAACAAGCCGGCGCGATCGACCAGCAGGTCGGAAACCAAAATCATCAAACCTCGCCGTGGATAGGTTTCGGCCGCGCCGCGCAAGATCGGCAGCACGTCTGATTTCTCTTGCGGTTCGCTGGCCGAGAGAGCCTGCACGATGGAATTCAAATGGCTGCGCCTGGTGCGCTGCGGCACTTTGACGCGAATCGATTCGTCGAAGGTGATCGAGCCCACCGCGTCCTGTTGGCGCAGCAGCAGGTAGGCCAGCGAGACGGCGATCGTCGCGGCATATTCGTATTTGTTCATCGCCCCGGAGCCGTATTGCATGCTTCCCGAAACGTCGACCAACAACGTCGCTCGCAGGTTCGTGTCTTCCTCGAACTG
>JACQFF010000002.1 GCA_016200205.1 Planctomycetia bacterium | reverse complement strand
GAATGGTCGGACGCGGCGCGTGAAATGAGGCGGGATTATAGCGAGCTGACCCGAGCGGGTGAATAGAATCTCGGCCCCCAAAATTGCGACAATCTCCTTGCAAAATCCGCACGTCCCCGCGAGATCGAGTATCTTGAGCCCTCAGCGGCCCCGGCTTTGTCATAACGGATAACCTCGATGAACGTCGAAAAACGCACGCGCTCGCCAGAAGAACAAACGGTCATCGTTTTGGCGACTTTGGACACCAAGGGACGTGAAGCCGCGTACGTCCGCGATTTATTGCGCGGCTATGGAGTGCGAGCACAATTGGCCGACGCGGGTTGTTTAGGAATCCCGAGCGTGCCGGCCGACATTTCGCGCCAGGAAATCTTCGCTGCCGCTTTCGCGGATAGCGACGAAATGACGGCACGCGGCGATCGCGGAGCCGCCGTCAGTGCAGCCGCCAGCGGAGCCGCCGCATGGATCGCGCATGCCCACGCCGCCGCGCGCATCGCCGGCGTGATTGCCATCGGCGGCTCGGCCGGCACCACGATCGGCACCGCCGCCATGCGCGCGCTGCCGGTCGGCGTGCCTAAAGTCATGGTCAGCACCCTGGCTTCCGGCCAGGTCCGGCACTATGTGGGCGATAAAGATATTCTGATGCTCAACTCGATCGTCGATCTGTCGGGACTCAATCGCATCACGCGCCAAGTGCTCGGTGAGGCGGCCCGGGCGATGGCGGGGATGGTGCAACTCGAAGCAGCTCGACCCGCGACCGAAGATCGCCCGTTGGTTGCCGCCACGATGTTCGGCGTGACGACGCCCTGCGTGGAACGGGCGAAGACCGTCCTGGAGGAAGCCGGTTATGAAGTGCTCGTGTTTCATGCCACCGGAAACGGGGGCCAGGCGATGGAGTCGTTGATCGACGAGGGCCTGATCGCCGGCGTGTTGGATGTCACGACCACGGAGTTGGCCGACGAGTTGGTCGGCGGCATGCTTTCGGCTGGGCCCGCGCGTCTGACCGCGGCGGCCCGGCGGGGGGTGCCGCAAGTGGTGTCCGTGGGAGCGACCGACATGGTCAACTTCCATGCGCCCGACAGCGTGCCCGAAAAATTCCGCGGCCGACAGTTCTATCACCACAACCGCAATGTCACCCTGATGCGAACCACGGTCGAGGAGAACGCCCGAATCGGCGCGGAGATTGGCCGAAAACTGTCGGCGGCCAAGGGACCGGTATTGGTGCTGTTGCCCGCTCGTGGTGTTTCGGCCATCGATCGGGCGGGCCAGCCGTTCGACGATCCGGCTGCCCGCGGCGCGCTGTTTGCCGCCCTGCGCCAGCATGCGCCCAAGGTCGACGTTCGAGAGCTGGACTGCCACATCAACGACGCGCAATTCGCGATCGAGTCGGCCGAGCGGTTGTTGGAACTGATGAAAAGCCGCGCGCATTAACCCTTTGAGGTCAAACTGCCTCAACTGGCAGAGCCCTGGGCACGTCGTTACAATGTCGGCTGCTTGAGCGAAAGCTTTCGAGCGGAGTTGGCCACAAGTCTTCTTGCAACGGAGGATCTTCCGCCATGGCTCGCCACCTCGCCTTTTTTGCCGCACCGGTCGTGTGGCTCTTTACCGCGGCTACGCTTTGCGCGCAGACCGCTCTGTTGAATACCATCCCTGACGACGTCCTAGGTCTGGTGGTGGTCAACAACCTGAGCGACGCCAGCGCGAAAGTGCACAAGCTCACGGAAAAAATGAATATTCCCGTGCCCGAGTTGCTGCCGATTGCCAAAATGTTTGCCGGTGAGCCGGAAGGCATCGACGACAACGGCTCGATTGCGGCCGTTGCGCTGGCCGATGATGACGAAGATGCGACGTGGGGAATGTCGTTTGCCGCGTTTGTGCCCGTGACGGATTATCAGGCTTTCATCAAAGGGCTCAAGCCGGAGGATTCCGACGGGGCCATTACCAAAGTGACGGTCATGGGCCGGCAGTACCTGTTGGCCAAGAAGGGCACTTTCGCGGTGCTCTGCAATGCCGAGCAGAAGTCCGTTTTGGAAGTCATCCTGGCATCGACCAAAAGCATCTCGGGCACGCTGGCGCCGCTGGGACCCTGGTTGGCCGAACAGCAAATAGCAATCGTGGTCACGCCCGCCGGCAAAAAGAGACTGCTCGAAACGATCGTCGAAAAGTTCGCCGATGCCGACAAGGAATCGGCCAGCGAGGACGATGACGATAAAGCGGATCGGAAACAAGGCGATACCGAGCAGGAAGCGAAGAGTGACGACGAAGAATCCCCGGGCAAACAAGCGATTCAGTCGCTCAAAGACCTGTTCGCGTCGGGCGAATCGCAATTGAGCTTATTGGGTCTGGGAATTCGCATCGACGAGCAGATCGCGCTGCACGTGTCCGCACGGGTGCTGTTTACTGCCCAAGGCGCGCTAGCCCAATGGGCCGAAACCATCAAACCGCCGAAAGGCGGCCTGTTGGTCGGGCTGCCGCCCGGCAAGTTCGTCGTCGCGTACGGCGGAGTGTCCGTTCAACTCACTCCGGAATTCTCAAAATTGATCGAACTATTGACCAATACCGGCCTGGAAAAGCTCGGACTCGATGACGAGTTGCGAAAACAATATGCCACGGTGCTCCAGCGCCATCGAGCCAATCAACTCACTGCCTGTGGCTTGCTGGGTCCTCTTCGTCCTGGCGACTCGATTACCGCCACGAGCGTTGCCGTGGAACACGTGAAAAACGCCGCGGAACACCTGAAGCTGACACGCGATCTATTTCAACTGCTACAAAAAGGGTCTCGCGACGGCGACTCGAATCTTCCGGTGTACGAGCTCAATGAGGTGACGATCGGCGACTTGAAGGCGCTCGAATTGGTGACGGATATGAGCGCGCTGGTCAAGGAGTTCGAGGGCGCCGGCGCGGTTCCAGGGGCATTTCAAGGATTCATGTCCGGAATCTTCGGCAGCGAAGGGAAAGTGCGGGCCTATTTCGCGGTCGCGGATGACACGCATTTGGTCAGCGCTTACAGCAAACCGCTCTTGCAACGAGGCGTCGAGCACGTTCGCTCCGGCGCCGCCGGATTGGAAACCGATCCGCAAATCGCCCAGACCAACGGCCTGTTGCCGGGCGGAGCCCAATGGGCCGCCTATGCCAGCCCGCAAGGCCTGGTCCAATGGGTCGATACCCTGCTGCGTCAGGCCATGCCGGCCGAGATGAAATTCAAGCTGCCGCCATTTCCGCCCAGCGACCCGATCGGCCTGGCGGCCAAAGTATCGGCCACCGGCCTGGAGGCCGAGCTAGTCCTTCCCGAAAGCGTGGTAGCCGGCATCGGGCAGTACGTGATCCTAGTCCAGCAAATGATCCAAGGCGGCCAGGCCCCGCTGCCGTGAGCGGTTTAGATGCCTCCATTCATATACCTCTCAATCGTCGATATCTGATGTCCCCTTTACTGTCCCGAGTTGTTGAGCAAAAAACTCAGGACAGGCTAAGAATCTTGGCAATCAGAGCGGCCGCGATCGCAACTAGCAATACCAGCAAAAAGAGCCACCGAAGCGAGAATTGAAATCGTTGCCCGTCGTCGGCTTTACCACTAATAGCTGCGGCGTGCTGCTCACCGTCCTTGCCCTGCAACTGCGCTACCTGTTTTTGCAGTTCTCGAATTTCCTGCTGCAATTGAGACATCGCTGCTCCCACGAAATAGAAGCACATTGGCAAGAAACAAAAGAAGGCGGGTTGCCACCACCCGGGCGAGCCAATCGACCCGAATAACGCAATCGCAGAAACGCCGGCGCAAAAGGCCATGGGAAGCCAGAGAATCAACGTTTGTTTCATGGGTTTCACGTGTGGTTCCCACCCTTTGGATGGTTGCGGCATGTAAACGGGGCATGTAAACGAAACAGGTCTAATTTCTGCGCTGTGGTTTGTTGGGGGCGCTCGCCAGGCCGATGACTACATCGGTTCGGTCGTGCGGTGGTGGCGGACGATTTCGCCTTCGACCATGTAGATCACGTCCTCGGCGATGTTGGTCGCCATGTCGGCCAGCCGCTCCAAATGGCGCGAAACGGATCCCAACCGCATCATGCACTCGGTCCGATCCGGATGGGCGGCAATCTGCTCTTCGATTTGCTTTTCGATAATGCGGCGCAGAGCGTCGACCTCGTCGTCCGAGTCGCGCACCTTGCGGGCCAGCACCGGGTCGGAATTCACCAGCGCGTCAAGACTCTCCTTGACCATCGATTGCGCGCGAGTCGCCATGCCGCGAAAATCGACGGGCAAGTCGAACCTTTCACAATTGGATAAAAACATGACGCGCTTGGCAATGTTCTTGGCCAAGTCGCCCATCCGCTCCAAATCGTTGTTGATCTTGAGCACCGCCACGACGAACCGCAGATCGGCGGCGACCGGCTGATAGAGGGCCAGGATCTTGAGGACCTCCTCCTCGACGTCCACCTCCATCCGGTCGATTTCGGCGTCCTCCTCGATCACCGTGTTGGCCAAATTGCGGTCACGATTGATCAAAGCGGAGATGGCCTTGGCGATGGCCTCTTCGACCAACGTGCCGACGAACAGGATTTTTTGCTTCAAGCCCTCGATTTGTCGCGGCAATTGTTTGGCCATGGTCGGTCCCCAGCAAGAAGTCGAAAGTTGCAAAGCGGTGGTTCGTCCGGGCGAAGAGGGGGGCAGTCCCATTTTGCTCCGAAGACTCCGCAAAATCGAGACAGTCCCCGACGGTTGTCAGTCTCTATCAAACTCCCGAGTCTGTAAAGATCGCGTCTGCGCCGCCGCGTCAACCGTAGCGGCCCTCGATGTACATTTCCGTTTCCTTGTGCTGAGGGTGCAGGAAGATGTCCTGGGTTTTTCCGTGTTCCACCACCCTGCCCAAGAGCATGTAGATGCATTCCTCGCTGGCCCGCGCGGCCTGCCCCATGTTGTGGGTCACGATGACGATCGTATATTTTTCCCGCAGATTGTCGATCAACGACTCGATGGCCTGCGTCCCTTCGGCATCCAGGGCCGAGCAGGGCTCATCCATCAGGATCACGCGCGGCTTGAGGGGCAACAAGCGGGCAATGCACAGTTTCTGCTGCTGCTCCAGCGTGAGCAACGTGGCTTTTGTGTGCAACTTGTCCTTGACGTCTTTCCAGAGAAAAACGTTCTCGAGCGACGATTCGACCAATGCGTCGCGACCGGCCCGGTTGAATGCGTCGCGCTGGGTATGCACGTGCAGCCCGAACAGCACGTTTTCGTAAATCGAGATCGGCAGCGGATTGGGGCGTTGAAACACCATGCCGACGGTTTTTCGCAGTTCGGCGAGCGACACGTCGGGGTCGTAGATGTTCTTGTCGAGGATCGAGACTTCACCGACCGTCTTCACGTTGCCGTACCGTTCGTTGATGCGGTTGAAACAGCGCAACAAGCTGGTCTTGCCGCAGCCCGAGGGGCCGATCAGCGACGTCACGCAAGCGTGGCGAACGTGGACTTCGATTTCCTTGAGCGCTTGAAAATCTCCGTACCAGAGACTTAAGCCTCGCGTTACGATGCTGTATTTCGCCGCGTCGTGGGTGGTCATCAACCGATGTTTCCCGTCACGTAGTCGTAGGTCATTTGCTGGGCTGGCTTGGTGAATATCTGTTTCGTCTCGGCCACTTCCACCAGCCGCGAGTCGTTGATGAACGCGGTCCGCTGGGCCAATCGCCGCGCTTGCTGCACCAGGTTCGTCACCAACACGATCGTCATTTGGCTGCGCAGTTCGAGCAGCACTTCCTCGATCTTCATCGTCGTGACCGGATCGATGGCAATCGAGAATTCATCCAAGCACAAGATATCGGGGCGCAACGAGAGGGCCCGGGCCAGGGTCAAACGCTGCTGCTGGCCGCCCGAAAGTCTGGTCCCCAACAAGTCCAAGCGATCTTTCACTTCGTCCCACAAGGCGGCCTGGCGCAGGCACTTTTCCACCAGCAGGTCCAATTCGCCGCGGTGCCGCATGCCGGCCATCCGTGGGCCGTAGGCCACGTTATCGTACACCGACAGCGGCAGCCCCACCGGCAAGGGGAAAACCATGCCGATCCGCCGCCGTAGCTGGAACACGCTGGCCACTTCGCGCACATCCTGGCCATCCAGCAGCACATGTCCCTCGACTTTCGCCGCGGTGACAAAATCGATGGTGCGATTGATGCACTTCAAGAGCGTGGTCTTGCCGGAATTGGCCGGCCCGATTATGCCGAAGATCTCGTTGGGTGGAATCTCCAGCGAGATGTTGTGGAGCGCGATTTTGGTCCCGTAGGCGACCGATAAGTTGCGAACGTCAATGCCGATCGAAGCCATGCTCTACCATTTCTTGCGCGATCGCAGGTAAACCCGTAGGCCGATCGACGCGCTATTGACCAACAGCACCAGCCCGATCAAAACCACCGCGGTGCCATATTGCAATTGTTCCAGCGGGAGCCCGCTGCCCTCGGCAATCTGCTCGGGGCTGGCTCCGTTGACCTGCGTCAGCATCACGTGCAAGTGGTAGGACAGGGCCATGCAGCTTTCGTTCAGCGCGTACGGAAAAAAGTAGCCCAGGCCCTTGTTGGGCACGTTCACCGAGTAGGCGGCTCCGGTGAACAGAATGGGTGCCGTCTCGCCGGCGGCCCGGGACCCTTGCAATATCACGCCGGTCAAAATGCCGCTAATCGAGTTGGGCAACACGATCGTGCGGATCGTTTGCCAGCGGCTGGCGCCCATGTTCCAACACGCCTCGCGAAAAGTCATGGGAACG
>JACQFF010000289.1 GCA_016200205.1 Planctomycetia bacterium | reverse complement strand
CCTTCCTTGGACTTGCAACCAAAGGGCCGCCAAAATCCCGCTGCTATACTTTACCTACTCGCCGCGATACGACGAATGTCTTCTTACGCCCGCCACCCAGACCATGTTTGCAAGTTGCTTGCGTCGAGTCCCGCTTGGCGGGTATATTGACCATCGAGCGGCCGGCCGTGATTCGCCGGGTCGAGCCGTCGATTGTCCAAATGCCATCGCTCTGATACGGGAGAAATCCGATGAAACGTGCCTGGAGCTTGCTGACCGCGTTGGCGCTGGTCGTTCCCCCGACTGCACTCTCGGCGGCCGAGCCCGAAGCCAAGGGCGAGCCGGCGGTGAAGACTGGATTGAAAGTTGGCCAGGCCGCGCCGGATTTCAAAATCAAAGACGCCCACGGCAAGCTGATCGATCTGGCCGAGCTCTCCGCCAAGGGACCCGTGCTCGTGCGGCTGACCTGCGGCTGCTCGGGCTGCGATAAGGAACTCGGCTATTTCCAAGCTCTGCACGAAGCGTACAAGGGCCAAGGGCTGACCAGCGTCGCGATTTTCAAGGAGCCCGACGCCAAGGTGGAAAGCTACGTGAAAGAAAAGAAACTCCAAATGCTCTACGCAGTGGATACCGACGGCAAGAGTTGGAACATCTTTCAGACGAAAACCATGCCCACCAATTTCTTGATCGATAAGGGAGGCACGATCCGCGCGATCGCCGCCGGTTGCGATCCCAGTGGGCTGGTTGCGCAGAATCTCTCGGAAAAAGTCGCCAAGCTACTCGGTGGACCGGCAACCGACGTGCAGAGCGGGGCGAAGCCCAGCGGGAAATAACGGATCGCGCCGAAAGATCGCGATTCGCGAGCTTGGGCTGGTAATTTCTGCCGCTATTTGGCAGCGGGCGGAAGCACCGTCAACCACAGGTCGCTCGTGCGCGCCGTGCGTCCTGGGATCGTCACACCGGCGGTGCGCACCAGTTTCCTTGACCCGGTTGACTCGCCGATGATGCGAATTGGGCCGGAGAAAGAGCCCTGGCCGGCACTCAACACAAGCTTGACCGTTTTAGCCGAGTCCCCCGTGCCGGCCGATAGGGCTGTCGCGGCGGTGACGAAATCGGGCAGGCCGGTCGCTTTGAACGCGATCTCTTCTGCGAAACCATTGCGGCGGGTGATCGTGAGCGTGATTTCGCTCGGTTTCCCGGCCGCAAGCTCATAGGCCTGGGCGTCGGCACTACAGTCGAAATCGGCTTGGGCCTTGGTGGCTCGCAATCGATAAACGTGCCGGGGGCTGCCCTGATGATTGAGATCGCTGACGGCGATGCGATACATGCCATCCTCCGGCGGCGAAAAAGCGAGCACGGCGTCGCGCGTGTTGTTCGTGTCATCGACGCGCGAGAGCACTTTGCCGGTTGCGTCGCTGACTTCCAGCACGGCATCGAGCGGGTAGCCCAACATCCGGCTCTCGACTTGAAACACTAGCGGCTCGGCCTTTTTAGCGGCGAAGCGGAACACGTCGACATCATGCCGGTTTTCGATCCGCCCGCTCACGGTCACGTCGAGTTCGATCGGCTGCGGCGTGGCCGCGGCGTTAGGTTCGAGTTCCGCGATCGTGTTGTGCGGCTCGACGGCGAGCGTGGCGACGTTGGCCAGTTGGAGATCGAAGATCTCGGCCTGCTCCGTCTCGGGACGAATTAAAACTGTTTTGAGCGCTTCGGGGATGTTCCAGCCAAACAGTTCCACGCGCGTTTCGCGGCCACGGGTGACGGCCAGCGGCCAGGGATAATCGATGAATCCGCCGGTGGTGAGCGTGAGCCGATAAACATATTGCGAGCTGCCGGCCAGCGCGATCGTGCTGTTGGGGGTCGATGGAAATCCGAACAGGCGAACGAAATACGTGCCATCGGCCGGCGCGACCAGCGCGATTTGCGGATCCAGCCCGTGCTGATCGTGATTGAATGCCACCACGTTTCCGCGCGGGGCGACGATTTGCAGCACGCCGTCAAACGGCGAACCGAGCGTTTCGTGCGCTTCGAGCGAGGCGACGAGCGTTTGACCTTTTTGCAGCGAGACGGCAAACACGTCGACATCACCCGCGACGCCCAACTGGCCATTGACCACCACCGAAGGTGAGCTGATTGGCTGCGCTTTGGCCGGCTCGTTATTGGGCTCTTGCTCGGCGATTTCGGCCAGCGTGCCGACAATGAACGGCTGCGGCGGGGCGGCGCCGCGCGAATCGTACAGGCGAATCCAGTACAGCCCGGGGATTGCATCGGCGGCGATCGCGGCCTTGAATTTTCCTTTATCACCTTCGGGCGTGAGCGTAACGCCCGGGCGACCGACCCACGCCTGCACGGGCCATTCGGGAAAATTCCCGTTCACTGTCACTTCAACGCTGGCGCCGCGTTGAGAGCCCGCGGGAAACCAGCTCTTCACGTCCGGTCCCGCGCCCCAAGCCGAAGTCGATAAAGCCGCCGCCGCAGCGGCCAGGCTCAAAGCCGTAAACGAGCAAGGAATGATGTGCGGTCGAATTCTCATGGTGCAAAGTCGTGCTATACCCGCTCCCTCGCCCGCCAGGCGAGCGGCAACCACGCGCAAGACATTCCGCCTTGTTACGTGGATATGACCTAGCCCATCAGTTCCGAGATCGCCGTGGCGTCGCTCACCAGGTGTGCGGGTCGGCCGTTGGGGGTGCGATAAACTTTGCCGGGATCGATGCCCAGCTTGCGGTAGATCGTCGACACAAAATTCTCGGGGGACAAAATACGCTCATTGGCGACGTAGCCGTTGCGGTCGGTGGAGCCGACGACTTGACCGCCGGGGGTGCCCGCCCCGGCAAACAAAATCGACATCGCATTGGACCAATGATCGCGGCCGGGTTTGTTCTGGCCGGCCAGCGTGGAAATCTTCGGCGTGCGGCCGAATTCGCCCAGGGCCACGATCAGCGTGGTGTCGAGCAGCCCGCGGGCTTCCAAATCTTCGATGAGCGCCGCAATGGCGTTTTCGAAGGGCGGCAACTTTCTGGCCAGGCCGTCGAAGATATCCGAATGGTGATCCCAGCCGCCGTCGTAGAGCGTCACGAACGGAACGCCCGCCTCAACCAATCGCCGGGCCAACAGCGCCCGCTGCCCGAACGAATTTCGCCCATAAGCCTCGCGTACCTTTTCCGGCTCGCTGTGAATGTCGAAAGCTTGTTGCGCCGCGGCGCTCGTCATCAGGTTGTAACCCTGGCGGTAATACTCATCGGCCGCATTGACCGGGTCGGCGGCCGCTTTGTCGGTGATCCGCTGAAAGCGATCGACCAGTTGCCGCAAATCGCGGCGCGTTTCGAACCGATCCGACGAAAGGCCTTCGGGCAGGGCCACGTCGCGGACGCGAAATTCCTTGCGATTCGGATCGTCGGAGACGACGAAGGGGGCGTATTTCGCGCCCAGAAAGTTTGGACCGCCGGAGCGCGACATGCTGGGCATCGAGAAATAGGCCGGCAGCCCCTCGGGCGCTCCCCGCTCGTATGCCGTGACGGAGCCCAGGCTGGGATGAAAGCTGACAAACGCCCCGCAACCGACTGGCATCCGCGGCGGCGCGCCGGTCATCATATAATGATTGCCGGCGCCGTGGTTGCCCTGATTGTGGCAAACCGAACGCACCACCGCGATCTTGTCGGCGATGCCCGCCAGGCGGCGCATGTGCTGCGAAAAGTACACGCCGGGAATTTTGGTTTGCAGGGGCCGAAAGTCGCCGCGAATCTCGGCCGGGGCGTCGGGCTTGGGATCGAACGTCTCGAAATGCGTTGGCCCGCCATCCATCCAGATCAAAATACAATTGGCTGGCCGGCGGCCCGCGGCGGAGCCCGCTGGGGCCGCTTGCGCAGTCAGCCGCAACAAATCGACAAAGCTGCCGCCGGCCAAAATACCCAGCCCAAGCTGCAGGCAGTCGCGGCGGGTCATCCCTTCGCAGTTTTTGTGCATGGACATACGCGGAATTCCTTAATCCTTGAAAATAAACTCGGGAGTATTCACCAGCGCCCACAGCAGATCTTCGGTGGCCGCCCGGCGATTGGGATTTTCTTCGATCACCTTCGACACCGCATACTGCTCGTCGGCCGTGGGGAACCGGCTATACGCCAGCAAGTACAGCTCTTCGACAATCTCGTGCGGCTTCTTGCCGCTCGCGGCGATCTTGGCCGGGCGTCCTTCGTCGCTCGTGACTTTCTGGTGCAGGTTCGGCGCATTCATCAAATGCAAGGCTTGTACCACCGTGGCGTCGGAAACGCGCTCGTAAGGCGGATCCTGGTTCGGATCGGGCCGCCCAAAGGCATCCAAAAACAGCGACTCGACGCGATGGCTCCAGATTTCCATCGACCGCGTGCCGGGCGGCATGCCATTGAACTTCTCACTCACTCCGCTTACATCGCAGACGGCATCCAGCAGCACTTCGGCCCGCAACCGCTGGCGGTAATGACGCGAATAGTTGCGCGTGTCGGCGACGTTCCGCTCGTTGGGCGTCGACGACAGGGCGTAGACGTACGAGGTCATGATCCGGCGAATGAGTTTCTTCAGATCGTAGCCTTGCTGGCGAAAATCGTCGGCCAAGGCGGCCAATAGCGCCGGATTGCTGGGCGGGTTCGTGGCCCGCATGTCGTCGACCGGATCGACCAATCCGCGCCCCATCAAATCGGCCCAAACCCGGTTTACCATCACTTGCCCAAAATACGGGTTCTGATCGCCGGTGATCCAGTCGGCCAATGCCTCGCGCGGATCTTCGCCGGGCGCGATTGGCCGGGCGACGCCAAACAAGGGTCGCGGTTCCATGACCTTTCCCGTGATTGGATGCGCAACCGTGCCGCTGTCGGCCACGAACACAATTTCCTCACCGCCTGAAATCGGCGCGGAAATGCCTTCGCCCTTGTGCGTCACGCGAGCGAAATAGGCCGCCAGGCTGAAAAAATCCTCCTGGCCCCAAACCTCGAACGGATGGTGATGGCACTTGGCACATTCCAGCCGAATGCCGAGAAAGAGCTGGCTCACGATCGGCGTGATCTCGTCCGGCGTGCGGCGGTCGCGAAACAGCGTTGCCGCGCCGTTGCGCCACGTGCTACCCTGAGCGGTCAGCAACTCTCGCACGAACTGGTTGTACGGCATGTTCCGGCGAAACGCGTCGCGAATCCAGGCGTCGAAACTCATCGTGGGCTTGATGCCGACGCGATACGGATTGGGCCGCAGCAAATCGGCCCACTTGTTCGCCCAGAAGTCGCCATATTCGGGACGCTCCAGCAGTTGATCGATCAGCCGCTGCCGCTTGTCCCGATTTGCATCGGCCAGAAACGCGCGCGTCTCGGCCGG
>JACQFF010000301.1 GCA_016200205.1 Planctomycetia bacterium | reverse complement strand
GGTTAACCGTTCCAAAAAGTGCAAAAGTCGAACTAAGCCGCAAGCGCGCGTGATACACCGTTTGCGGCTTGGCCACTACTTCGAAACAGCGCGTCACTTTCACGCCAGCTTCAACAACTCGCGGGCTTCTTCGCAGCCGGCGGCGGGGCGGCCGTACTCGCTGGCGGTAACTCGCGCAAGCGCCGTCAACTGCCGCCAACGGAACGCCGGCCGGGTGGATGCGAATTCCTCGCTTACGGTGCGGTAATACTTCTCGGCATGCAGGGCCCCGTCCTCGCTGACCGCGTAGCCCAGCAGCAAATCGAACACCGGCCGCGCCGGGTGGCCAAGCTGGTCATAACGATGCACCACGGCGCAGGCCCGGGCTTGCAAATTGCCGCGGATCGCCAAATCGGCCTCCTTGAGCAAGCTGTCTGGATCGCTGGTGGTCAAACTTTCGACGTGTCGAGCGACCGGCAGCGGATCCCAATGCAAGAAGTCGCCGCCGCGATCGACCCGGTCCAAGGCCACCTGGTAAGCTCCCAGGATCAGGCTGGCGAAGACGTTGCGAGCGTTGCCGATGCGGGCGATGTTGCGCCAGGCATTGGCCGAGTCGCAGGCATGCACGCCGATCGAGTCGCCGTGGACGCTGCCGATCGGCTTGCCCGGCACTTCGTCGCGGGCGGTTCGCCCGGCGTCGCGGAGCACCAACTGGTTGGCGGCCAGCGAAATCGCTTCGCCTAATTCCGCCGGAGCAAAACCTTCAGCCAGCGCTGCGGCAGTCGCTTCGGCGGCTTGTTCCGGCGTCGACTTGAAAATAGTCTGGCTCATCTGGTCGACCCACTCGTCGTCCGCGGCGCGATCGCCCGGCGAGCGGCCGGCCAGGTGGTACTGATCCAACAACTTGGGAAGCAGGGTCTTCGGCTGGTCGCGGCGATCGCTTTGCGGCCAGCTTTCTGCCTTGACGCAAAACCGCACCGATTGGCGCAACAGCGTGTGCGCATGCTCTTGACCAATCAAGCCCAGCAAGTCCCAAGACCGATACGGCAACACGATGCGATGCACGTCGGTGTGGTCCTGTACGGAATAGAGCAAGTCGTTGAAAGCATCGATCGGCGAAGATTGCGCCAGACCAGCGAACGTGCGTTCAGCGCGCTCGACATTGGCCGCGCGAACAGCGGCCTGCAATGCCTCACCGCCGTTTTGTCCGGCACTAAGTGGTTCAGTTCCAACTTTTTTCAGCACTTCGCTCTGCCGGCCGCCGTGTTCTTGAATGCGGTTGGTGTTTCGATATAAGACTTTCAAGACGGGCAGCGCCTGGCGCGGCTCGGGCAGCTCGTGCGCCATGTGATACGAGGGGGCCAGGGCCATCATCGTGTGAAAGCCGACATAGTCCTCGCCACCAAAAGTTCGTGCGTTGGCCAATGCCCCGGCGGCCAAGAGCGATTGCAGCTCGGTGCCGCGCTTCAATTGCTCGACCAATGTCGGCAGCAACCGCTGGATCGGCGTCTCCTGCATCAACGTGACGAGCGGCTCGAGCGACCCAAACGAGAGAGGCTCGGCAACTTCGTCGGCGCGAGCCGAGGCCAGCCCCAAATCGCTCGCCAGGCTCGCTCCCACGCTGGCCACCATCATTCCCTGTCCGACCGCGGTCAAGAATTCCCGCCGTGTTCGTGGAGTACTCATCGCTGGCCTCCATCAATAAGAGAGTGGCTTGGCCGGCCTATCGGCTGGCACAATGGGGATCGCGACGCACTGGCATTAGCATACCACGCCGGACGCACAAAAGGAAATCCTTACCACCAATCGGTCAACCGTTTCGTGCCACGACCATCGAGGCGCAGCCGAGTTGGCCACGATTTCGGAAGTAAGACATGCTCAAGCACGCGTGAGGCATGGCACCCAACGCCCGGCTGTAATGCGGGGTACAAGCGACTAGCGCTTTTCGCGGGCAAGCTTGCGCAGCACTTCCAGGCCGCGCTCGATCGTGGCGTTGGGGGCAGCGTAGGAGATGCGAAAGTGGGTGTCTCGGCGGCTGAAGATCTGGCCGGGAATTACGAGCAGCTTATTCTCGATCGCCTTGTGGACGAATCGATCGCCGGTGCCCCAGGGCGTCTTGGGGAACACGTAAAACGCTCCGCCTGGCTTGACGACCTCGTAATCGTCAGACAGCCCGGCCACGATCAGGTCGCGCTTGCGGCGATAGGCGTCGATATGCGGCTGCATGTCGACGTCGAGGGCTGCAATGCCGGCCCACTGGGCGGGCTGCGGGGCACACACGAACGTGTACTGCTGCAACTTGATCATCTGCTGGATGATCTCCGCCGGGCCATGCGCAAAACCCAGTCGCCAGCCGGTCATGCCATAGGTTTTCGAATAGCCATCGATCACCAGCGTCTGCGGGTTGTATTTGGCCGGCGAAACGAACGGCTCGTCGTATGTGAAATGGTTGTAGATCTCGTCGCTGATCAGGGCGATGTTTCGCTCGGCAGCCAGTTGGGCCAGCGCGCGTATTTCGGCATCGCCGGCCATGACACCGGTCGGATTGGCGGGGCTGTTAAACAGAATGGCTTTGGTGCGCTTGGTGACCGCGTCGGCGACCTTGGCTATGTCGATGCGAAAATCGGGATACGTGTCGACCAGCACGCACGTCCCGCCCACCAGCCCGACCAGCGACTTGTACATCACGAAGTAGGGATCGAACACGATGACTTCATCGCTCGGGTTCACCAGCGCCAACAGGGCCAGCACCAGCCCGCCGCTGGTGCCGCTGGTGACAAACACTTGCCGCATCGAGTGGCCGTACTGCTTTTGGATACGCTCTTGCAGCTTTTCGCGCAAGGCCGCGATTCCCTGGGTCGGGGAATAGCCGTTTTTGCCTTCATGAATGGCCCGCACGGCTGCCTCTTGGATTGGCTCGGGCACGGAAAAATCGGGCTGGCCGATCGACAGATTGATCGGATCGGTCATGGCACTGGCCAGATCGAACACCTTGCGGATGCCCGAACTGTCGAAGTGCTCCATTCTCGCGGCGATCCAGGGATGGCTCATGCGTTTGTGCGACGGTAGTCAAAAGTAGAAAATGCAAGGCCGCTTGGGACTGCAAAGCATCCTTTGTACACGGCCCATCAGGCCGCGTCGAGGACATCCGAAAGGGTGCGGTCGGACTCGCTGAGGATGGTCAAAAGCAGACTTATGGTCAGCAGAACATCAGGCGCGGCGGGCGAGCCGGAAAAGCAGAACCGCCCGCTCGGCCCGCCGCCGAACACAGCACCGCTGCCATGCATCGCCTCGCACATCGCTTGGCGCGTCGAATCGCTACGTATCGCGCGAGCACCCAAACTCGCCAGCGCCGCATCGAATTCGGCTTGGGCCTCTCGTTCCAGCACCAAAGTCGCGTCCGGCTGCTGGCGACACACGGTCTGGGCCAGCAGCAACAACAATCGCTGGCAATCGACGCTCGCGCCGCGTTCGTCGACGAGGTGACACGCCTCCGCGTCGCCATCGACCCAGAGCCCGAAGTCCGCCCCAGCAGCGAGGACTTGCTGGCCCACCGTCGCCAGCCGACGCTCGAGAAACGACTTGGCCGTATCGCCCGCGGCGTTCGAGCCGACAGATTGTCCGGGCCTCAGGACTTCGCAAGCCGCTTGCGACACGAGTTTGTCCAGATAGCGGACGAGGGGTTCGCAGGTGGTGTCTACCACCAGCTTCAAGGGTCGCAGGGCATGGAACAACGAATGAAAAGGCGCGAGGTAGAGCTCGTCGACATGTGCCCGATTTAGCCCGCCGCCGCGGCGCTTTGGCCGATCGACTTTTGATTGGTAAATCTCGCGGACGATCTCCAAATTGCCCGGCGACGACCAGGGCTTTCCGGCGGGACCCCAGACTTTCAGATCGATCGCGTGCGGTTCGCCGCTGGCGTTGCCGATCCACACCGCGGCGTCCGCGTGAAAGCGATGTCCTGCCGCGGCGAGGGCCGCGGACGTCACCGCGCCAATTTCGGTCGCGCGGCAGCCTGCCCACTGCAAGGCTCCGCAAACAGCCGCGACCAGCTCGGCAGTGATCCAGTGCCCGTCGGCGCCGACGAGCACGGCGGGCGGTTTTGGCCGGCCGTCGCGGTCTCGCCACAAGGCAATCCCCAATGCCGCGGCAAATTGGCGGACAACGGACCCTTGCATTTCATGGGGAGATTTCGCGCGAAGCGATTCGGCCATGAAGCGTGGCCCGACGGCGCCGCGGCGGCCGATTTCGGCCCAGTGGCCGATTTCAAGCGGCGAAAGCGTGTGCGTTTCATGACGGTGTGCGCAGCGACGACACCCTGGATAAAAAGAGGCGAGCCGCCCGAGATGCACGGCGCGATCGATTGCGTACGATTCACCCGGACAACGATAAACGTCGGCGCCCGGCTGCGGAAGCGAGTGTGTGGCCAGAGGACGATCTTCCATGAGCATCCGAGCAGGATTTGAGCGTCAGCCAAGGTGCCCCAAAAGCGTCACCCAGATACCGTGTCCGCCTACCGCGGGCCTCAAGTCCGTTGGACTTCAACTCGTCGCTGGATCGGCGCCGCGACGCATCTTGCGGCGGGCTCGGCTAAGCGTGGGACCGACGCTGTTTTCGGGCATTCCGACAGCCGAACTGATTTCGTGATAGCTTTTACCTTCCAGATGGTACATGCGAACGACTTTCGCTTCGGCGCCGTCGAGCCCGGCCAGCAGCTTTTCGACCTCGTCGCGATCGCTGACGCGCTGCTCCGACTCGGAGCCTTCCG
>JACQFF010000300.1 GCA_016200205.1 Planctomycetia bacterium | reverse complement strand
TTCAGCTTGCAAAAAGGCCACGGCCGCGAGCAATTGGCGGCGCTGGCCGATCGATTCGAGATCGTTGATCTGGGCCCCGCGCTCGACGAGCAGGGCGCCGCGTTTGTCGACACCGCGGCCGTCATCATGAACATGGATTTGGTCATTACGTGCGACACCGCGATCGGCCACTTGGCCGGGGCCTTGGGAGTGGCCGTGTGGCTTGCTTTGCAACGCACGTCGAACTGGCGCTGGTTGTTGGATCGAAGCGACAGTCCCTGGTACCCGACCGTGCGGCTGTTTCGGCAATCGCAACTGGGCGATTGGACGGACGTATTTGCGCAAATCGCGGCCGAACTGCGGAGGATCTCTTCCCAGGGTTCATGAAGGCCGGCGCATTTGCGGAACCCTACATCGGCAGCTAACTTAAAAGGGTATACCACTTCGACCAATCGTTTTTCCATCTCGCCTTCCCCTTTGGTCTTTGGTTCCGCTCGATTCATGTCCACCATTAGCGAAGCGATCCACGCGGCCGTGACGCTCCACCAAAGCGGAGATCTCGCCCAGGCGGAACAAATCTACCGGGACGTTCTCAAGGCGGATGCCGGCCACCCCGATGCCTGGCACCTGTTGGGCCTGGTTTTTTTCCAACGCGGCGACCTGGAAAAAGCGTCGGAGTACATTCGTCGGGCTATTCAACTGGATGGCGGTCAAGCCGTTTTTCACAACAACTTGGGACACGTCTATCGGGCCCGGCGCCAGTGGTCCGAAGCCGAGGCCAGTTGTCGGCAAGCTCTGCGGCTGAAGCCCGATTTGGCGGACGCGCACAACAATCTGGGGGCCGTGCTCAACGACCAGGGAAGGTTTGCCGACGCCATCGTCTGTTATCGGCAAGCGATCGCATTGAAACCCGACTCTGCCCAGACACTTGGCAACCTGGCGGGTGCTCTGCGCGATCAGGGACGACAGGAAGACGCGATTGAAGTCTATCGCCAGGCACTGACCGTCGATCCGCAGATGCTGACGGCGCTGTACGACCTGGGCACCCTTCTGCTGTCGCGATCGCAATGGGACGAAGCGATGCGTTGTTACCAGCGGGCCTTGGCGATCAAGCCTGATTACGCCGAAGCGCACTGTAACTTGGGCTGCGCATTCAAAGAACAACGCCAGTATGCGCAGGCGGTGGAGTCTTACCGGCGGGCGCTGCGATACCGTGGGGACCTGGCCGAAGCCCATTTCAATCTGGGCGTGATTTTGCAAGACCAAGGCCAGATGGCGGCGGCGGCCGATTGTTATCGAAACGCCATTCGCGGCAAAAACGATTATGCCCACGCGCACAACAATTTGGGTACGCTGCTCAAACTCCAAGGTAATTTGACCGAGGCCATCGAACATTTTGAGCGAGCCGCGCAATCCGACCCTCGATTTGCCGAACCGCATTTCAATTTGGGCAACGCCTACGCCAAGCTCCACCGCTTCGATTTGGCTGAAAGCAGTTACCGACGCGCCATTGAGCTCAATCCGCGCTATGCCGATACGCACAACAATTTCGGCAATCTGCTGCTGCTCCAAGACCGCTGCGACGAGGCGCTGGTCTACTACGAGGCGGCGATCCGTTGCCGCGATGATTTTGCCCAAGCCCATCGCAATCGGTCGTTGGTCTGGCTCAAGCTGGGCAATTTCGTGCAGGGTTGGCCGGAATCCGAGTGGCGGTGGCGACTCCCCGACGCCTCGCCTCAGCTCTTCACGCAACCCCGTTGGGAGGGCCAACCGTTCGCTGGACGCACCATCCTACTGGTCGCCGAGCAGGGCTTGGGCGACACGATCCAGTTCGTCCGTTTCGCGCCACTGATCAAGAGCCGCGGTGGACGCGTGCTGCTGACGTGTCCCGAGAATTCGCACGCGCTCGTGGGAACCGCGCCGGGCGTCGATCGACTCGTGCCCGCGGACGCTGGCGGAGAAAACGTTGATTATTATTGTCCGCTGCTGAGTCTGCCCGGCGTGTTGGGCACCGTGGTGGAGACCATTCCCTCGGACATCCCCTATCTATTTGCAGAGCAACAGCGGATCGCGCACTGGCGAGAAGCGATGGGGCACGGCGGCGATTTCAAAGTTGGCATCACCTGGCAAGGCAATCCCGATTACGTGGACGACGCATATCGCAGCATTCCGCTGGAACACTTCGCCCCCCTGGCCGATTGCCCCGGCGTCAAGCTGTTCAGTTTGCAAAAAGGATATGGCCACGAACAAATGGCCATCTGGGCCGACAAGCTGTCGATCGACGATTTGGGATCGTCTCTCGACAACGGCGCCAATGCGTTCGTCGAAACGGCCGCTGTGATGAAGAATCTCGATCTGGTCATCGCGCCGGATACCGCGACGGCCCATTTGGCCGGAGCATTGGGAGTTCCGGTTTGGGTGGCGTTATCGTTGAAATCCGACTGGCGCTGGCTGCGCGAGCGAGAAGATAGTCCTTGGTATCCCACCGCGCGGCTGTTTCGGCAATCGCGACTCGGCGATTGGGCCGAGCTAATGGCGCGCATTGCGGTTGAATTGCGGGCTCTTGCTTCGTCATCTCGCTGATCCGTCGAAATGGACTCACCCGCATGGCCACGATCAGCGAACTTCTTAATGCGGCTGTCAAGTTTCACCAGAGTGGGAATCTCGCCGAAGCCGAGCAGATCTATCGGGAAATTCTCACGGCCAATCCGCGCCACGCCGACGCCTGGCACTTGTTGGGATTGGTGACTTATCAACACGGCGATCCGCAGGCGGCCCTGGAGGCCATCAGCCGCGCCATCCAACTCGACCCCAGTCAGGCGAGTTATCACAATCACTTGGGCGAAGTCCATCGGGCGATGCGCCGATGGTCCGAGGCCGAGGCTTGCTGCCGACGGGCCGTGGAATTGAAAGTGGATTTCGCGATTGCCCACAATACGCTCGGCGCCGTGCTCGCCGAACAGGGCCAAATCGAACAGGCCATCATCAGTTATCGACAGGCGGTGCAACATAAGCCCGACTTTGCCCAGGCCCAC
>JACQFF010000293.1 GCA_016200205.1 Planctomycetia bacterium | reverse complement strand
GAATCGCGAATATGTCGGACAAAACGAGGCCCGAGCGAAGTTTCTGCAACCCCCGGTGCCTCTTTGACGAATGCCGAAAATGTGTTTTCCTCGGGAATTCGAGGGTTAACCGTTCCAAAAAGTGCAAAAGTCGAACTAAGAGCCTATCCGAGAACCGTCAGGGACTGTCCCGATTTTGCGGCGGGCACCATCCGCAGGATGGTCGGGGAGCAAAATGGGACTGTCCCCTTCCTCCGAGACGGCGGTAGCCGGTGTAAACTATCCAGGCGCTGCCAGGGTGGATTCTCGGCGGCGAGTCACCGAAAAATCCGAGGAATGACCTATGTTCGCACCCGACAAGATGCAGCAACACATCGTCGGCAGCATTCGGCAATTCGTCGAGCGCAACGTCATCCCTGTCGCCAGCGACCTTGAACACAAAGACGAGTACCCGACGCAAATCGTTGAGGGGATGAAGGAACTCGGCTTGTTCGGCGCCAATGTGCCGCAAGAGTATGGCGGGCTGGGACTGGACTATACCACCTTCGCGATGATTATCGAAGAGCTGTCGCGCGGCTGGATGAGCGTGGTCGGCCCGCTCGGCACGCATTCGGTGATCTGCGACATCATCAATCGTTTCGGCAGCGAGGAACAAAGGCGGGAGTTTCTGCCTGGCCTGGCCACGGGCGAGCGGCGCGGCGGGCTCGCGCTGTCGGAAGCAGACGCCGGCACGGACGTGCAACGCCTTAGAACAACCGCCACGCGCCGCGGAGATGGCTATATCATCAACGGCTCGAAGATGTGGATCACCAACGGCCGCCATGGCAACACGTTCGTGCTCGCGGCCAAGACCGATCTCAAGGCCGACCCGCCTCATAAAGGCATCTCTGCTTTCATTATCGAGAAAGGCCACGAAGGATTCGAAGTAGCGCGCGATATCGACAAGTTGGGCTACAAGGGCGTCGAGACCTGCGAACTCGTTTTCGAAAACTTCTTCGTGCCAGCCAAAAACCTGCTCGGCGGTCGCGAAGGTGATGGTTTCAAGCACATTATGACAGGTTTAGAGAGCGAGCGCATCAACGTCGCCGCGCGCGGCGTCGGATTGGCGCGGGCGGCGTTCGAAGATGCGATCCAATACGCGCAACAGCGCCATACCTTCGGGAAACCGATCTGCGAACATCAAACGATCCAGATCAAGCTGGCCGACATGGCCACCAAGATCGAGGCGGCGCGCCTGCTCGTGTATTCGGCGGCCCAGAAGAAGGACCGCGGCGAGCGCTGTGACCTCGAAGCCGGGATGGCCAAACTCTTCGCCACCGAATCCGCGCAAGAGATCGCGCTGGAGGCGCTGCGCATTCACGGCGGCGCCGGATACTCAAAGGACTTTCGCGTTGAGCGTTACTACCGCGATGCGCCGCTTCTGATTGTCGGCGGCGGCACCAACGAGTTGCAGCGACTGATCATTGCTAAAGGGTTGGTTGCGAAGTACCCGATCAAGTAGCGCGTAGCCCGTTCCAATCGGCGTGTTCATTTTCGGATCGCCCCTTGATGAAGAGCCGCCGTTTGTGGCGGTTGCTGCCGCCAATCACAAGCAGGCTGCCATCGGGCAACAATGCAGCCCGATGGTTTCCGCGAGGCACGTTCATCGGCGCTGATGGGCGCCAGGTTTCGGTGGTGGGATCGAAAAGTTCAGCACTCGTGAGTTCAATTCTGACGCGGCGGTTCACGGACAACCGGCACCTCGCGGAGAAAAGCGGCGGCGTCTTCGGGCAAGACGGTATTGATTGACATGCCGCTGCCCAGTTCGAATCCCGCTGGCGTACTCAATCGCGGCAATATACGCATATGCCATTGGAAGTACTCCTGATTCTCGTCGCCGCGTGGCACATCGTCGATCGTGAGATTGAAGTCAGGATTGTCGAGCCCGGTTGACCCACGACCCGCAAAACCTATTGGCATATTCTGGGCCATTACACTCGGCCTGCCGATTCGAGGGGCCCCCACCCGTTGCGTCGGTGAGAGGGAAATCCCGGAATCTCGCAATTTAGTCGGCAGGAAAGGTTTGCAAGTAGAATTGGCCAAGGCGTAAACTGGACGAATACCCGATGCGCGTTCGGGCGCGCCGCGTGACATAATGGCGCGCTTTCTAACCACGCGAGCGTGGAAGGCAGCGTCAATGGTCGGGGCCTACGGTCCAGCCAGGCGTCGACAAACCGAAGCTCGTTTGAAGGTAGAATTCGATAGGATGTGGCACGGCGATGGCTTTCGCCATGCTGGCACAGGATGTGCGAGATTCGGAGGCCAAAACGCACCTGCTCATGGGGCGGTGGTTCACAGAGGCGCGAAAGCCGTCAACAGGAGAACAGCCCATGGATACTCAGCAATTTCTTCGCGAACATCGGGTTCCGTTCGAAGTGGTGAGCCATACCCCGACCTTCGATGCGTCGCACCTGGCCGAGGCGGTGCACGCTCCAGGGCGGGAGGTCGCCAAGACCGTACTGGTACGGGCAAATCATGATTACCGCTATGTCGTAGCGGTGCTGCCCTCGACACACATGGTCGATCTCGATGTCCTGAGCCAAGCCTTGGGAGGGGCGACTTTGGAACTTGCCACGGAACTCGAAATTGGCCAAAGGTGTCCCGATTGTGAATTCGGCGTATTGCCCCCTTTTGGGTCACAATACGGAGCGGAGACCATCGTGGACACCTCTCTGACCAAGGACGAACAGATCGTATTCGAGGGCAACACCCACGGCGAGGCCATTCGGATGAAGTACCATGACTTTTATGAAGTCGAGCACCCGCGCGTTGCTCAATTTGCCCGCCGCGCGTAGACCAACTGGTCGACGAAACGCGTCCCGCACCCTACCCATCCCTTTGTGCGCTCGGCCTTCGTTATTAGGCTCCATGCAGGATGTAGCAGCTCGCGCCCCAGTCGTCTTCCTCCCTCAAGGGTTGCCTTGGCTGACGTGGGAGATTCAAATAATTGCGCGACCAATTGAGCTGAGAATTACACCACGACACCGCGTCTTGACGGGGGAGGTGTTCATGCATTTCATTGTCAATGGGTCCGCAAGTGGCGCAACGCAGTCGACCGCGACTCGCGAGGAAGGTGCCGCTCGCATTGCAGGTGCCGGGATACCGGCGGTTGGCTCCTCGCAGTCGGCCGGCGCGGATCATTCCGCCGGCGCCGCGTCTCAAGAAATGCCGGTTCGCCCCTGGCATCGCTACATGATGCGCCGGCTCCTGTCGCTAATCGGCAAGCCTCCGGTGTCCGCCCGGCTGTGGGATGGCCAAGAGATTCGAGTTTCGGAGTCACTACCCTTGGCGACCATTGTGTTCCACAATGCCGCGACGCTGCGGCGCGTCGCGCTGAATCCCTTCTTTCAATTCAGCGAAGCATACGCGAATGGCCAGTTGGACGTCATTGGAGACCTGGTCGAGGCGATCGTGACGATCGACCGCTCACTGCGGACTTCGCAATCCGCACGCTTTCTGTACAATTTGATCACACGCTGGCTGCGTCTGCCGCGGCTCAACTCGCTGGCCGCATCGCGCGAGAATGTCCATCACCATTACGACATTGGCAACGACTTTTACCGCCTTTGGCTCGACGAGCAACTGGCGTACACGTGCGCTTATTTTCCAAAGTCGGACATTTCGCTCGAACAGGCCCAGGTGGCGAAATTCGACCATGTGTGTCGTAAACTTCATTTGCAGCCGGGCGAACGAGTGGTCGAAACCGGCTGTGGCTGGGGCGCTCTCGCGCTCCATATGGCGCGGCATTATGGTGTCACGGTGCAAGCCTATAACGTTTCGCACGAGCAGATCGCGTACGCGCGTCAGCGTGCTCGCGCCGAAGGCCTTGATGACCGAGTGAAGTTTATCGAAGACGACTGGCGATGTATCACCGGCCGCTACGATGCCTTCGTATCGATCGGCATGTTGGAACACGTCGGAAAGATGAACTATCGACGGCTGGGTGAGGTGGTCCACCGCGTGCTGGGCGACCAAGGGCGAGGCATCATCCATTCGATTGGTCGCAACAAGCCCACGCCGGTCGACCCCTGGATCCAACGACGTATTTTCCCCGGCAGTTATTCACCGTCCTTGGCCGAGATGTTGAAGATGCTCGAACCCCACGAGTTTTCCGTGCTCGATGTCGAGAATCTGCGTTGGCACTATGCCGAGACGTTGCGGCACTGGCTGTCACGGTTCGAGCGGGCCGTTCATCGGATCACCCAAATGTTCGACGACCGTTTCGTGAGGATGTGGCGATTGTACCTGGCCGGTTCAATCGCGGCCTTCGAGATCGGAGATTTACAGCTTTTCCAAGTTGTCTTCTCGCGACGCGACACGAACAGAATCCCGATCACCCGATCTTACTTGTACGCTGACACGCCGTCGCCAACGTCCACGGTCCAGCCCGATGCGGCGGGAGCTTGACCCCATGGAGACCTGCGATGTCTTGATCGTGGGTGGCGGACCCGCCGGGTCGTCGTGCGCTTGGGGGCTTCGCGGGACCAATCTCGACGTGCTCGTGATCGACCGCAAGACCTTTCCTCGCGACAAGGTGTGTGCCGGCTGGATTACGCCCCAGGTCGTCGAAGAGTTGAACATCGACCTGGAAGATTACCGAACAGAACGGGTATGCCAGCCGATCGTCGGATTTCGCACGGGCCTTGTCGGCGGACGCGAGGTCGAAACCCATTATGAACGACCGGTGAGCTACGGCATCCGTCGATGCGAATTCGATTGGTACCTCCTCGACCGCTGCGGCGCGCGGAGGCTCGAAGGCGAAATGATCGACCGGATCGATCGCGTTGCAAACGGCTGGCTCGTCAACGATCGAATCCGCGCCTCGCTGTTGGTCGGCGCCGGAGGACATTTCTGCCCCGTGGCGCGACTCTTGGGTGCTTGCGGTATTGCCGGCTCACACGTCGTAACAGCCCAAGAAGTCGAATTCCTCGCCACGCCGGAAGATTTGCGCTGTGGGACGGTTCAGGCGAACGTCCCCGAGTTGTTCTTTTGCGCCGACCTACAGGGCTATGGCTGGTGCTTTCGCAAGGGCAACTACCTGAATATCGGGCTGGGCCGCACGGACTGCGATCGGCTCTCGGTACACGTTCGGGAGTTTATCGACTTTCTCCGCGATAGTGGCAAGGTGCGGTGTGAAATTCCCGCCCGGTTACACGGCCACGCCTATCGACTGTACGAGCGTACGCAACCAACATTATGTGATGACGGAGTATTGCTGGTCGGCGACGCGGCTGGCCTGGCCTATCCGCAAAGCGGCGAAGGCATTCGTCCCGCGGTCGAGTCGGGATTGTTGGCTGCCGAGGTCATCGCCAACGCCGAGGGAAACTATTGCCGTCAGCGGCTCGAAGCCTATCGCCAGCGAGTTGTTGCCCGTTTGGGCAGGCCGCGCGGCAGGAGTGTGAGCGAGTGGTTACCGGCTAGCTGGCTGCGAATGGTTGCCAGGCAATTGTTGGCGTCTAGAGAATTCTCACGGCGCATTGTGCTCGAACGCTGGTTTCTACACATGCACCAATCGGCGCTGTGGCTTTCGAACGAGAATGTGCTGGCGAACCGCTGAGCTGGTAAGTCGCTTGCGCTGCCTGACGGCGAGCAGCCGCCGTGGCTTCCTCACTACCGCAACGGTGCGTCGCGATTCTTCAATTGCCGCTCGCCCGACGCTCTCGGTCCAATCGCTCCGCGAGACTACGGAGCGGTTGAGCGATTTCGACGGGATAGGCCGGTGCAGGATCAAGTCCTTTCCATTGGACCGGGAGTTTTTCCAATTGGCCGGCGACGCGGACACGAATTTGTTCAAGCGCGAGAGCGGATCCGATTCGGCGGCCTTGGCGCATCACCTGAACCACCAAGGGCTCGCCGTCATCGAGCGGCTCATCTTCCAACGTGATCAGGTCGCGTGCCATTTGCCCGTCGGGACCGTCATGCCGCAGAACCTGTTTGCGGCCGGGCCAGGTGGCCTTGTCCTCGGAGCACTTGCGGCGCGGTTTGCCGGCGTATTCTTCGAGTTTGTACGCACAATCCAGAAACGGAGCGTCGGACGACACGTCGAGCCGGCTGCCAATGCCGAAGCCATCGATCGGCGCTTGTGAACAAACGAGCTCAGCCAGTCGATATTCATCCAAGCCGCCGCTGGCCACGATCCGCACGTGGCCCAGGCCCCCCTCGTCGAGAATCAGCCGCACGCGACGGGCATGTGCGCCCAAGTCGCCGCTGTCGAGCCGGACGCCGCGAATATGAATGCCCTGCTGGGCCATTTGCTTGGCCAAGGAAACGGTTTTGTGAGCCGCTGCTTCGGTGTCGTACGAATCAAGAATAAGCGTTACGTCTTTTGGATTCGCTACGGCGAAGTGTTCGAAGGCCGCGAGCTCCTCGTCGTGCGCTTCGACGAACGAATGGGCCATCGTCCCGAAGACCGGCACGCCCCATCGCTGGCTGGCCAAAGCCGTCGCCGTGCCGGCGAACCCGACCAGGTAACAGGCTCGAGCCGCTAGCAACCCGGCTTCCGCGCCATGCGCGCGGCGCAGGCCAAAATCGACGAGTTGCTTGCCCGGCGCGGCCAGCACCATGCGCACCGACTTGGAGGCAATCACGCTTTGAAAGTGCAATAAGTTGATTGCCCGGGTCTCCATGAGTTGGGCTTGCGGCAGCGGCGCGGTGACGCGCAGGATCGGTTCGTCGGGGAAAAAGATCGTCCCTTCAGGCATGGCGTGCACGTCGCCGGTAAAGCGGAAGCCACTCAGATAGTCCAGCAGCTTCGTGCCAAACCCCTGCCGAGCCAGCCACTCGATTTCGGTTTGCGAAAAGCGCACCTGCTCCAGAAAATCCAAAAACAGCTCCAAGCCTGCGGCGATCAGAAAATTTCGTTGCTGCGGCAGTTTGCGAACGAAAAATTCGAACACGGCCGGCTCGTGCAGATCGTACTCCAAGTAGCCTTGGACCATCGTGAATTGATAAAGGTCCGTCAACAGGCCGCTCGTGGAAATGTCTGGTATCATCATAGCGGGCGCCTTGTGGCAACTTGCGTGCAGCCGGCACGCACTAAATCTTCCCAACGGATGGGCACCGCTCCCAGGCGAACCATCTCTTCCTCGGCGAGCCGGCCGTCCTCGGGCATTACGTTGAGCGGGCGAATCGCGTCGATCAAGAGCAGCACCGCGTAACCCCGCGCCACGGCATCGCGCACGGTCTCGAGCACGCAATACTCGGTGGCCAATCCGCCCACGAACAGCCGGCGTATCTGACGCTCTTGCAGGCGATCATCAAAATCCTTGCCGGCGAAATCGGAGTACGCTTCGCGATCCGGCTCGGTTGCCTTGGAGACGACTTGCACTTGGGACGGCAGTTGCAGTTCGGGTGGGAACTCGGCGCCGAAGGAGTCCCGTACGCAATGCGCAGGCCACGGGCCCCCTTGCTCGGCAAAGGAACAATGCGTCCGGGGGTGCCAATCGCGACTGGCAAATATCGGAAGCGAGCGAGATTCGAAAAGCTTGAGATATCGGTTCAAGACAGGGATCACTTCATCGCCGCGGGGCACGCTTAGCGCGCCGCCGGCGAGAAAATCGCGCTGCACGTCGATCACCACCAGGGCGTCGCCCAGGCCGGGAAACAACGGGTTTGCGGAGACGCTGTCGACCACGACCGGTGTGACCTTTCGCAATGTTTCCGAGAAAGACGCGACCTTGCGGGGACTCTCTTCAACGGGTTGTGATCATAAGGCAGCAGTTAGCCGGCAGCCTCCTCGGCCGGGGACTCCGCTAGTTCAACAGGCAATGCGCTTCGGAACAAAATTGCGCACCTCATCAGTCCTGCCGCAGGTCAGCGCCAAGCACTGCACATGTCCCACCGTTGATATCCCGATCACCGCTGGAGGCCAATTACCTATGCCGAGTATCGCAAAACCTTCGGCTTGATTTCCAGTGGAATTCTTCTTAGGACGCGTCTTCAAAACGTTCCGAACGTTGGAATTTGGGAGGGCGAAGCTCCCGCTGAGCCGATTTTGCACCGGAAGTAGAGGCTCGGCAGGAGCCTCGCCCTCCCGGTCGCGTAATTTGAAGACACGTTCTTAGAGCGGGAAAATGATCAACCCGTCTATTGAGACAACCGACAAGTTGCATCTGCACGGTTCAACGCTTAAAGTCCTACTGGACAAAAACTCGCGTCGGGATGCTGACCTCGACCCGTCGAGCGATCGTTTCGTGAAGCAAGGGCGCGTTGATTCTGGTTTTCCGATGGCCGGCCATTTTCTGAACGAACTGCGGGCCACGTTCGACGCGCGGGCAAGGCACGCGGCGCTCGTTTATCGAGATCGAGCGGTGACTTACGCCGAATTGGACGCGTGGGCTCGCCGCTGTGCGGCTTGGTTGCAGGCTTTGGGGGTCGCGCCCGGCGACCGAGTCGCGCTTTTCACCGCGGACAAGTTGCCGTTTCTTGTCGCTCACTTGGGCGCTCTGTACGCGGGCGCTGCGCCGCTGCCGCTCAACCCGCGGTACACGCGCGAGGAGATGCGCTACTTTTTGAGCGATAGCGAAGCCCGCGTCGTCGTGACTGGCGCCGATCAGCGGCCGCTTGTCGACGCTCTCGCACCGCAATTGAGTCAGCCACCTGCTGTAGTGCCGGACGCGACCGCTTTGGATCCGCCCGATGCCGCATGGCGCGAGCCGGCCGTGAATGCCGGCGATCCGGCTTTGATTTTGTACAGTTCCGGAACGACTGGCTGGCCCAAGGGCGTTGTTCACACGCACGCCAACGTGTCCAGCAGCTTGCGAGCCTTGCAAGGCTCCTGGCGGATGAACCCCGACGACGTGGTCGTCAACGTGCTGCCGCTGTTTCACATTCATGGCCTGGCCTTTGCCACGCATCTGACGTGGTTGAGCGGTGGTTGCGTGAGGGTTGAGGACGCATTTGAGCCGCGGTCGACTTTGGACGCGATCGCTCAAGGAACCGTCTTCATGGCTGTCCCAACCATTTACTATCGGTTGTTGGATGAAGGGGGACTTCCCGAAGCCGTTCGGTCGTGGACGCGCGTGCGGCTGTTCACCTGCGGTTCGGCGCCGATTCGGCCGGAGGTTTTGCCGGTTCTGTCGGATATTTTGGGCCGCCCGGTGGTGAATCGGTACGGCATGACGGAGGCCTACGTGATCACCAGTTTGCCGCTCGATGGGCCCTGGCCTAGCGGCTCGGTCGGGCTGCCGCTTGCCGGCGTCGAACTGCGGGTGCAGCGGGAGGATGGTTCGACCGCAAAGCCTGGCGAGGTCGGAGCCGTTGTCCTGCAAGGGCCAAATTTGTTCCGCGAGTACTGGCGAAATCCGGACGCCACGCGGGCCGCGTTTGCCGACGGCTGGTTCGATACCGGCGATCTCGGCTCGCGCGACGAGGGGGGCTTTTTGACGCTCGTTGGCCGCAAGCACGATCTGATCATCACCAGCGGCTTTAACATTTATCCGCAGATCGTGGAGCGAGTCATTTGCGAGTGTCCCGGCGTGCGCGAATGTGCCGTCCTGGGCGTACCGGACCCAGGGCGGGGCGAGCGCGTCGCGGCGGCCGTGGTCCGCGGCGATCCCGCCTTGGATGAGGCCCGGCTTCGCGATTGGTGGAGCGATCGGCTCGTGTATTACCAGCAGCCCAAGACGGTTATCTTTGTCGACGCTCTGCCGCGTAGCAGCATGGGCAAGGTGTTGCGGCGAGAGTTGCAGCAGCGTTTCGAGCGCGCCGCGGGACGCTGACCATTGGAGAATCGGCATGGATCTCGCCTGGTTATCGCTTTTGGCGCTGTTGGTGGTCGTCGCCGTGAGCTGCATCGGCCGCGCCAACCCGGGCGTTGTCGCGATCGCGCTGGCCTGGGCGATCGCGGTATTTGCCGCGCCTTGGTTCGGACAGCCGTTGGGAATCCAAGCACTAGTGGCAGGCTTTCCGGCAGATCTTTTTCTGACCCTGCTTGGTGTGAGCCTGTTGTTTACCGCGCCGGCCGAGTGCTTGTGAACGTAGATTCACAAAGCTAAACTTGTAGGCAAACCGTGCCTGCAAGAGCTTGTTAAGAAATGGACAGCCACCCGGCGTCGGCTTTTCGTGTCGGCGCTCAATCGCGGATTGTCGCCAGGTCGCACATTGGTCGATTCGCCCAAGCCGAGTTCGCACGTGACTTCGATCCGCAAGACGCGATCGGTGCTGGGCCTGGCGGGACGGCTGTCGCTCTCGCGCGGACTAATCCGTCGGTACGTTTGGGTAGTCCCAATCTTGGCGCTGGTCGTGCTGATATTCACTGGCACTTGGCTGCGCTCGCGGATTGAGCGGGCCTTGCAAGCTCAACTGGAGGGGCAGTTGCGGACGCTTCTGGATGCCGACGTCACGGCGCTCAAACTGTGGCTGCATGCGCAAGAAGCCAACGCAATGGCCGCGGCCCAGGAACCCTCGATTCGCCAGGCAATCATCGAACTGGCGCAACTTGCCGCCGACCGAAAGCCATCCAGCGGTCACCCAAGCCGTTGACGGTTCGGCCACCGTGGGGCCACCTGATCCACGTGGAAATCCGTGATCCGCACCCGCCATGGATGCCTAACCACTGCCGATTTTGGTGTGGCCTTCGCTACCGCGCTATAACGCGGTGAAAATGCAACTGCACTTCGCGATCGACGACGCGGCGGACCCCTTCGACGAGGCAGTGCGGCTCGTTGTCTTCCTGGCCGCGGCGAATGATGTCGTCGAGTTTCATGCCGTGGCCGACCGTGAACGTCGACTGGTAGATGATTTGGTTGCCCGCATCGAGTTCGGGCACGATAAAGTGACACGTCGCGCCGTAGGTCAACATCCGGCTGGCGAACGCTTCTTGATACGGACGCATGCCGGGGAAGCTGGGCAGCAGGCCGTGATGCAAGTTGATGATCCGCCCGCCGGCATACTTCCAGCAACTGGTGGGCGGCAGCACGCGCATGTAGCGGGCCAGAATCAGATAATCGATTTCATAGTGATCGCACAAGTCGATGAGCCGCTCGTCATCGGCGATTCCTTCGGTGTCGCCGATCGAGTGCCACTCGATGCCGAACTGTTCGGCCAGCGACCGGCAGTTGGGACGGTTGCCCAGCATCACCGCCGCTTCGGCTCGCACCAGCCCATCGCGGATGGCCCGCAACAGGGCCAGTGCCGGTTCCGGGCGGATCGTGGCACAGATGGCCAGCCGGGGCCGGTCGCGCCGCTCGTCCGGCGACCAGACGCGAACCGAGAGGCCCTTGTCGCGTCCGATCTCGCCCAGTGCGGGCCGTAAATCGCGCCAATGCTCTTCGCTCAATTCGATCCGCAGCAACATGGCGAACAAGCTGCGTTCGTCATGATCGTACATTTGGATTTCGGCAATGTTGGCCCCCAGACCCGTCACGTAATGAATGATCGGATCGGCCAGACCCCGGTTATCCGGTCCAACGGCGGTAATGACAACTTGCATGGCAGGCAGAGGCAGGCTCGAAGGAAAGTGACGGGAAGCCGTCGGTAATGGCCCTTAGGAGCGGAGCCCCTCTATTATAGGTCGCGGCTCGTTGCGTTCGAGGGCAAAGGGGCGCCGGGGCGCCTGCGAGTCGGCGGCGCGGCCAGGGTCTAAAGCGGAGCCGGGATTTGATTTGCGCCCGTCTATTCGAAGGGTCCCCCTGGCGGCGGTTTTAATCTGGGGGGCGAATCGTCGTACCCAAAACTTCAGCGGCCGTGCTTTGCACCATTGCTGGCAGTGGATTAGGCTAACGGAGAGTTCACGTAAACATTTCCCGAGCGGCACCCTTGTTGTTCGATGCGCCGATTCGCCAACGCGCAGCGCGAATTCGAGGTCGCAAAGAGCTGACCCGTTTGGCATCGCAAGCTTCTACTGGCGTCCCGTGGAGGGCCAGCGACAACTCGAGAGCAGCAGCCAAAGGCTAGGACCTTGTCTTATGAACAAAATCTCCGGCTCGATTCTCATTCTGGCCGCGGCGATTGCCGGCCACGGCGTATTCGTGTTTCTCGCCGGTCACCCCCAGATCCACAAGTATGACGTCCCCGATAGCGTGGCCAAAATGGTGTTGGCGGCGATCGGTGCGTCGGCCGTGTTGGGGCTGTGGGGCGTTTATTACCTGCTGAAACAAGACAACCACTAACGAGTCCGCCGCCCGCCTGGGTGTGAAGGTCGTCGCAACAACTGTCGTGGCACGCGTTGAAGCTCTTTCCCAAGCCTGATAAAGCCCTCCATTCTTGTCCCCCTGCGCTTGATTGCAGCGACACCGGAGGTTATATAAATGGGGGGGGGCAATGAGCGCTTAATAATCACATCTCCAAGCGCAAGTTGACCCTCAGGGAACAGGTATCTTAGGGACCGCTCGATTCTGGGCACATTGCATGACCCACGCCGGGCACTGTTACGTAGTAAACACATCATGTCTCGAACAGAGCAGGCTCCGCTACCGATCGGCTGCCATAAGCGCAGTCCAATTCTTGATCGTGTCACATCTTTTTGGAGAGGCGATTGATATGATACGCAAAGCACACAATTCGAACCCGTCAGTCATGGACCCGACGCCTGAGGAAATTCGGCGACGGACCGAGGCGATCCGCAAAACTTGGAGCCCGCGCGAACGGGCACGGCGCTGCGGTGTGAAACGAATTTTCTGGACACCGCCGATCATCGCGGAAACCGATCTGCCCGGCCTTTTGGCCGGCGATTTCGAAACCCGTTAAGACGTCGCCGGTTTTCCGCGTCCTGACACTCAAACCTCGTGGGCTATCCCAGTGATTGCCCGCGACCCCGGGCTGTTCTTCTCAAGAAGCCGATCCTCGCCACCGCCTCCTTTGTCTCAACCGGTCTCGTCGTGCTACACTGCAGCCGTTCTGCCCGGCGACAGTGCCTTTGCGATGCTCTTTAGGCGCAAGCGCGAAATTCATCACACCTTCGGCGCCGAATAGACCAGAGCGCAATTTCATTTATGCGATGGCGGGTGCGCTTTTTCGGCGACTCCTCCGCTAGCGAAATCCGCGCGGCGTGGTTGGTCCGCACATTGGCGGTGTTTGGCTTAGCGCTGCTCGCGACAACCTGGCGGCTGTGGACGCCGCAGCTAGTGTTTCCGCAGGTGCCCTTGTTCTATTGGGCCGCTGTCATGCCGGCATGGTGCGAATGGGCAGGGGGGGCGGCGATCGTGCTGGGGCTCTGTGGGGCCCTCGCCGCTCCCAACCGGGGCCGATGGCAAGCCGTCGCGCTGGCCGTGTTCGCGAGTAGCACTTCGCTCTTGATGCTGGTGGATCAAGAGCGGTTGCAGCCCTGGGCCTATCAATTCGTACTCGTGGCGCTGGTCTTGGCGCTAGCTGATCGCGGCACGGCTAACAAAACCGCCTCGCAGCAGGGGACATTCCCAATTTGCTCCGCGACCATCCGGCCGATGGTACCCGCCACAAAATTGGGACAGTTCACAGCGGTTTTGTTAGCGCCTTTTGGTTTATTGCGATTGCTGATCGTCAGCTTCTATTTTCATTCCGCTTTATCGAAATTCGACTATTCATTTCTTCACACTCTGGGTCAGCAGTTTCTGGCCGCCTTGGCCGCCAGCCTGGGCGCATCGATCGAGGCGGCGTGCGGATCGTGGCTCCTGGTCGCGGCCGCGATCTTTCCGGGCGGCGAGCTGTTGGTGGCGCTTGGGTTGTGCTTTGCGCGCACTATGACCGTCGCTCTCGCCGGAGCCGTGCTGCTGCACGTGCTGTTACTGGTCATCCTCGGCCCCTGGGGCTTGAATCACAAGCCGGGCGTATTGATTTGGAATGTCTACTTTATCTTTCAAGACCTGCTGTTGTTCTGGCCGGCACGAGAGCCCGCCAGCGCGGCGCCGGCTACCGCGGGCCGCATGCGGCTGCGCGGCGCCGGCGCGCGATTCGCATCGAGTGTTATTGTCGCGGCGGTTTTGTTGCCTTTTCTGGCTCCGATCGCCTGGTTCGATATGTGGCCGGCTTGGGGACTCTATGCCTCGAGCGCCGAGCGCGTCACGCTGCTGGTGCATCGGCGCGAAGTCGACCGGCTGCCCGACCGCCTGCGGACTTTCGTTTCGCCAGCCGATGATCCAGACGAACCGTGGATGACTTTACGCCTCGACCGCTGGGCATTAGATGTCCTGGGCGCGCCCATTTATCCGCAGAGTCGGTACCAACTGGGAGTCGCCGATGCGGTGATTGCTCGATACCAGTTAGGCCACCGCGCTCGCGTCATCCGCTCTGGGCTGGCGAACCGATTCACGGGCGAGCGGCGGCAGGACGTGTTTTCCGGACTACCCCAATTGTCGTCCGGAGCCAACGAATACATTTTCAATACGCATCCGCGGCCCACATTTGCGCGGTCGGGCATCGAGCCACATTAGGTAGGGCCCACGGCTCACTTCGAGTATGATGGAAAGATTCTTCGAACTTTGCGGCTCCCGTGCCGATGCCATCCATGACCGAATCACCAGCCGTTGACGTTCAGAACCTCCAAAAGACTTATCGCGACGGACTGCTGGGCCGGCGAAACATTGAAGCCCTGCGAGGCGTGACATTCGAGGTCGGTCGCGGCGAAATCTTCGGTCTCTTGGGGCCCAATGGAGCCGGCAAGACCACGCTGATCAAGGTCCTGTTGGGCATTGTCCGCTCAAGCGGCGGCCAGGCGTCGGTGCTGGGCCGACCGGCCGGCAACCGGCTGGGAAGAAAGCATGTCGGCTACTTGCCCGAAAACCATCGCATTCCCCGCCACCACACGGGCAACTCGGCCCTGGCGTTTTTCGGCAGTTTGAGCGATATGCCCCAGCGCGAAATTCGCCGCCGCCGTCCGGCGCTGTTGGCCGCCGTGGGCCTGGCCGACTGGGGCAACACCTCGATCAAGAAGTACTCCAAGGGAATGCTGCAACGCCTCGGGTTGGCGCAAGCCCTGTTGCACGATCCTCAATTGTTGATGCTCGATGAGCCGACCGACGGCGTCGATCCGGTCGGCCGCTCCGAAATGCGCACTCTATTGCAAGAGCTGAAAGCCGCGGGCAAGACAATCTTCATCAACAGTCACTTACTGCAAGAGCTGGAATTGGTGTGCGACCGCGTGGCGATTTTGGATGGTGGCAAACTGTTGCACCAGGGACCGATTTCCGAGCTGACCACTCGCGCCAACGCCGACGTGCAGATGGTCGTCGCCGGATCCGAATCGGCCGTGCGCGCCGCGCTATCCCCTACGTTGCTGGCCGAAGTGCGCTCCGTTGGCGTCGACCAATTCGAAGTGCTCTTGAAGACCAACGATCAGTCGGTGGTCGACGAAACCATCGATCGGTTGCGGCGGCACGCGATCAGTCTGGTTTCGATGTCGCGCGGCCGGCAAACCTTGGAAGAGGCGTTCCTGGAAATCTTGGAGCGAGCCCGCAAAAACTCATGAGACCTTATCTCGCCGTCGTTCGCGATTCGTTCCACGAAGCGTTCGTGTCGCGCGTGCTGTGGATTCTGCTGGCGCTGACGACGTTGTTCCTCGTCGCGCTGTTGCCGCTGGGCATTATCGAACAAGCCGGCTCGGCGCTGCGTGATGAGGACTTTCTCAACCGGGATCAACTGGTCGAAAACATCGTCGCGCAAGGCGCGTCGAAACAGCCTTCGCCCGGCCGGCGCATTTGGGAATTGCTCGATGACTCGAACAAACAGGTGCTGGGTCGAAAGCCGAACGATCCTGTCGAGAAGCGGCGGCGCTTTTTTTCGTTGGTCCGGCCATTGCAAACGATGCTCGCGCGGCGCGATTTCTACCGGGAATCGGACTGGGTCAGCGTCAAGCTTTCCTCCGCGGCGCGAAGTCTGCATGCGAAAGGCCTGAAGAATCTGCCGAGTGACGAACTGGCGCGTTTCAATCGGTTGGCTCTCGAGGCCGCGTATCCAGACGAGATCGGGCCAATTCCGCGGAAGCAGATTCAATTGGCTTACTTTAGCTGGGAGCTGGGCCTGCCGCTGCCGGTCGAGCCGGAGCAGCTTTACCCGGCCATGAATCAACTGCTGGTGATCACGCTGGGCACCCTGTTGGGGGTGGCCGGCGTTTTCGTGGCCGTTTTGGTTACGGCATCGATGATACCGCAGACATTCGAAGCCGGCTCGGCCGATTTGTTGTTGAGCAAGCCCATTTTCCGCAGTTGGTTGTTTCTTGCGAAATTCATCGGCGGCTGCGCGTTCATCGCCATCAACGCCGCCTACTTTATTGGCGGATTGTGGTTGATCGTGGGCCTGCGCTTTGGACTTTGGAACGAGCGGCTGCTGTTGGCGATTCCCTTGTATTTGTTTTTGTTCGCCATCTACTACGGCGTTTCCGCGCTGGCCGGCATCGTGTGGCGCAATGCGATCGTCTCGGTCGTGCTGGCAGTCGTGTTTTGGTTGGTTTGCTGGACGTTGGGCACTGCCACGCAATTGGTCGAGACGCTCTCGCTGAATCCGCGGCGGTTGGTCACGATCGTGCCGACAGGCGATACGCTGATCGCGGTCAACCAAAGCGATCTGTTCCGTTGGGACGATTCGGACGGCAATTGGGAAAAGATTCTCGTCGCACGCGCGGACGCACAGCTCCCGTTCATGTTTCCCAGCCGGTTGGCCGGGCCGATTCACGACAGATCGGGCGATCGCATACTGGCGTTCAAAACCGCCATGCCTGGCTTTTCACCCTTCCAGGCCGCCAACCGTTTGCTCATCGGCAAGCGCGCCGAGGATTGGCGGCGGACCGAGGGAGTGAATGTGCCGGACGGCGCGTTTGCGCTTTTGATGAGCCCGCAAGGGGAGGTCTTGATTGTCTCCCCGCAGGCCATTTATCGCCTGGAAGGCGATTTGGAAGCTAAGCAGCAAGACATCAATGTGTTTGGCCTGCACATTCCGCTGCCGGAAAAAGGGGGTCGTTTCGCCGACGTGGGACCCAAAGTGCGCATGCGCCCGCTCGAAAGCGTGGCCATCGATCCGCAAACGGGAACCCTTGCGCTTTTCGACGGCTTTCGACTGGCGCTTTTCGAACGGACCGCGAAGGGCGCTTACCGCCAAACCAAGGACCAGTCGTTCGAACGCAAACAGACGGGCGAAGTTGCCTTGGGTGGCGGTCAGGTGTTCTTGGCATTGGCGGACGGCCAAATTCGCCGCTACGATTCGAATCTCAAAACGGGCGAGCCGGTTGCTTCCCCGACCCCCAGCGTGCCCGGGGCCTTGGTCATCTCACCCGATGCCCGCTACCTGGTGGCCCTGTTCCGCAGCGCTCGACTGGTGATCTACGATCTCGGCGAGCGGAAGCCGTTGCCACTGCCAATCGCGGGGCAAGGCGAAATATCGGCGGTGGCCTTCGATGGCCGGAAGCTGTTGGTGGCCGACCGGCTGACGCGGGTCACGCGGTACGATCTCGACAAGCTCGCAATCGAACGGCAGTGGACAGGCCGGATGCCGCTGGCCGAGAAGATCTACCGCTACGCCTTGCATCCGCTTTACACCGTGTTTCCCAAGCCCAGCGACTTGAATCAGACCGTCACGTATGTGCTGACCGCTAAAGATGCGCCTCTGTCGGGGGTGCGGTTCGACAATGGAAATAACAACACCCCGGCAAAGCTCGACGTGTGGGGGCCGGTGTGGAGCAATTTGGCGTTCTTGATCGTGGTGTTGGCGATTGCTTGCGGGTATATCTATCGTAAGGATTTTTGACGGACGCGAGCGATTGAATGTCGTTCCGGGAGTCAACGTATGAACCATCGAATCACGCGCCGCGGCGCGCTTGTCTGGTCGACCGTCTTTTTGGGAAGCGGCGCGTTGGAGCGGATGGCCAGAGGCGCCGACGAACGGCCCGGAGTACGTTTGGCCACCTTTAGCGCCGAAGTGACGCCCCGTTTGGGCCACCCGCTGCTCGGTGGACAATTGGCGCCGGCGCGTTCGATCGACGATCCGCTGTTCGCCAAAGGGCTGGTACTGTTGGGCCGGGACCAGCCGATCGTGCTGGTCGCGGTCGACTGGTGCGAAATTCGCAACGATGCATATGCCCGCTGGCGCGGCGTGCTGGCCGAAGCCGCCGCCACGTCCGCCGATCGCGTGCTCGTCACCAGCGTGCATCAGCACGACGCTCCTTTGGCCGATTTGACTGCCCAGGGCCTGCTCGATGAAGCCAAAGTGGACGGCAAAATCATCGATTTGGATTTTCACGAGCGCACGGTCCAGCGCGTCGCCGCCGCGCTCAAGGAAAGTTTAAAAACATCGCGCCCGGTCACGCACTTCGGGCTGGGGCAAGCGAAAGTCGAGCGCGTGGCCTCGAATCGCCGCGTGGTCGACGCCAGCGGCAAAGCCTCGTTTGCGCGGTATAGCGCCACTCGCGATGCTGTGATTCGTGATTTGCCCGAAGGCTTGATCGATCCCTGGCTCAAAGTGCTCAGTTTTTGGGATGGCCAGCAGCCGTTGGCGGCGATCAACGCTTACGCGACGCATCCGATGAGCTATTACGGCGGCGGGGCCGTTTCGAGCGATTTTGTCGGACTGGCTCGAGCACAGCGGCAGCAAGACGATCCCTCGGTCCATCAAATCTATGTTTCCGGCTGTAGCGGAGACGTAACGGCCGGAAAATACAACGACGGTTCGCCGGAAAATCGTCAGCGGCTGGTCGGGCGGATGCACAAGGCCATGACTGAAGCCTGGAAATCGACCAAGCGGCATTCGCTTTCAACCGTTCAGTTTCGCGTCGTGCCTTTGCGGCTGCCGCATCGCGAAGCCAATCAAACGGCCGACGCTCTGCGGGCCCAACTGGGCGACACGTCGAAGCCGATGTTTGCCCGAGCACTAGCCGCGATGGGCCTCAGCTCTCGCCAGCGCAATCCGGAGGGTCATCAGATCGACGTTGCCGTGCTCGATTTGGGGGCCGCGCAAATGGTGCTTTTGCCCGGTGAAAGCCTGGTGGGCTACCAGCTCATGGCCCAAAAACTGCGCCCCGATTGCTTCGTGATGGCCATCGGCTACGGCGAATGCTCTCCCGGCTACATTCCCACCGACGAGGCCTCGCGCGAGGGTTACGCCGAGAGCCAGGGCTGGTGCTGGGTGGCTCCCGAAGTGGAAAAACTCATGGCCGATGCGCTCGGGCGAGCCCTGAATGCTCCGTCCCGCCTGGCGAAATAGCGCTGTCCCTGCAAAGTTTTGTTCAATTCGTGCTAGCGCGCCAAGATGTCGCTCTCGCCAACGAATACCCAGTCAGCAGGGGTGCTGCGCGCGCCCTCGGGTGCCCAAATCGCCGAGAATAAGGAGCTTCAAAATGACGAAAATGCTGCCTAAAACGGGACTCTGTTGCGTTTTGCTCGGATTGTTGGCGCTATCGGCCGCGGCCCAAGAAAAGGCGGCCACCACTGGAGCCGAGGCCCAATTTCAGCGCGGGTTTTACCTGCAAGTCCATCAACGCGATCTGTCGGGCGCGGCCGTGGAGTTCGAGAAAGTCGTCGCCGATCAGGCGGCTTCCGACGCGCTGCGTAGCGAAGCCAAAAATCGTCTGGACCAGGTGCGCGAAGATCTTGCTTCGGCAAACTTCGCCCGTTTGATGCCGGCCGACGTTTTAGCCTATGTCGAAGTGAACGAGCCAGGCGAACATATCGCGCGCATTTTGAAGATGGTCGGCCTCTTGAATCCGCCTGCCGCGGCGGGCCCGGCCGAGAAGCCGATCTCGTTGGGCAACGGACTCTACTTGCCGGCCGATTTTTCCATCAGTCCGGCATTGGTGGCCGAATTGAAAAAATTTCGCGGCGCGGCCGCGGGTCTGACGGCGCTCGACGGGCGCAACCGACCCGCGGGCCTGGTGGCGATCAATCCGGGTGACTGCGATCTGATCCGCGGGGCGCTTGAAACGGCCGTGCAACTTCTGGAGCCCGGCGAACCGATCGAAGGTTACAAAACCTATCGGATCCCGGAGGTGGGCTGGGTCGCGCTGACAACCCGGCTTATCTTCGTGTCCGATTCGCGCGAGCAGCTTGTTTCGGCGGTGGACAGGCTGCGCAATCCTCAGGTCGAAAGTCTAGCCTCGCGCGGAGAGTTCAAACGGGCACAGTCCGAAGCCCATGGCGCATTGCTGTTCGCATTTGTCGATGGCCCGCAAATCGTCAAACGGTTCGGTCCACAGCTTCGCGGTCAGGGAGCAGCCATCGCTCGAACGCTTTTGGATCTGGACCACTTCGAATCACTGGTGGTCGCGCTGGGGACCACCGATGACGGGATTCGATTACAGGCCCAAATGAACATGGCGCCTGGCCACCACAACATGCTCTACTCGTTGATTCGCACTGCGCCGATCACCAGGCGTTCGTTGGCCGAGGTGCCCCAGGGCTCGGCGGCGGTAATCCTGATCGGACTGAACCCGCCCGACGCGCAGGCTCCACTGGGACAAGCGGACCAAAACCCGCCCAGCATCAGCGCCATGGATATCGGGCGCGAGTTTTTCCACAACATCGAGGAGCTTGCGGTGTTCGTTTTACCCCCGGCCGACTCGGCGGATTCGGCTCGGCCGATTCCCGACGTGGGCGCGGTCATTGCAGTCAAAGATCCATCGAAGTCGGAAGCGCTCTGGAACCAACTTTTGTCGTTGGCGGCAGTTTTCGGCGCCCGGACATCACAGCCCGTCGCGGATGTCACCATCGAAAGCAAGGCCGGTCACATTTATCACTTTGCCGGCGCGCCGCCGATTGCCGTCGTTCGCTCGCAAGATCGTACCTTGACGATCGGCACCGAAGGGGCCGTGGCGGCTTCCGTGCGTGCCGTGAATTCCAACACATCAATCGTGCGAGACGTGGCGTTTGGTTCTCTCCTGGGTCGAATAACGCCGGACACGAGCAAGGCGGTGCTGGTCGACGTGGGCCGTTCGGTGGCCGTTGCCGGAGCGCTGGCCAAGGGCCGAGAGGCTCGAGAGTTGGCGATAATCGGCGACGCGACGCGAGACTTGAGAGTCTCACTTGTGACGGACGAGGCTCCCAACCAACTCACGATCCGAGTCGAAGCCACGGGCCTGCCGAAGATGCCCGCGATCTTGTCGCTGATCAATCAAGGGCGGATCGAGCGAAAGTCCGCGGCCACCAAATGAAGCGGCCCAATTTCAGGAGCCATGCTCGCGCTGGCGTGAGCATCGCACGCCATCATCGTTTGCTCAGCCGAGCTGAAACGGTCAATTGCGTTGGGTAGCATCCCTCCGGCGAAACCGCGTCAATTCATGCCGACCAATTCGTCGGCAATGTCGCTGGCGCTGTAGATCTTTCGCAGGGCTTCGACAATCGAGCTCGAGTGCACGGAAATCGCGCGAGCGACGTGGTCGGTGTAAACAAAATCGAGCACCAGCGACGGAAGGTTGCCGTCGAAGATGATTCCGACAAGCTCGCCATTGCGATTGACCACGGGGCTGCCCGAATTGCCGCCGATGATATCGGCCGTGCTGACGAAATTCAGCGGCGTTTCGAGCGCTAATTTGTCTTTGTCTTTCTGCCAACGGGGCGGCAGTTCGAACGGCGGCACGCTGCCGTGGTCGGCGGCGTGCTTGTACGATCCGCCCATCGTGGTCCAGGGGGGCAGCTTCTGGCCTTGCTCTTCGTATCCCTTCACCTGGCCGTAAGCCAAACGCAATGTAAACGTGGCGTCGGGATAGGTGTTTTCGCCTTCGATCGCGAATCGGGCTTTGGCGACTTTGGCGTACGCTTGACGCAACGGTTCTTCGATTTTGTCTTCGTAAGTCTTGCGCACTTTGCGGACCGGGCCGTCGACCACCCGCGCCAGCGAGATCATTGGATCGTCGGAACTTTCGATCGCGCTTTTTCCGCCCTCGGCGAGTTGCTTGCGGAAGGCGACGTCGGCCAGCCTGGTGCCAGAAACCAACTGCGACGCCCGCTGAGCCGGCGAGCTATTGGCCAGGATTTGTATCACAAACGGGTTTTCCGCGCCGGCGCGCTCCATCAAATAGCCGAGCGAGTCGGTCAGCTTCACGATTTCCAAATCGGGAAAAATCGGGGCTTCGGAAAAGAGCTGTTGCTTGAGCGAATCCAGTCCGGCTTCGGCGTATTCGCGGAGCCTGTCCGGATTCGGCTTGGCTGTTTCATCGGCCAGGCGGACCAACATGCGAGCAATATGGAAAAGCTCGCTGTTGAAAGCCGCCCCGCGCTCATAGAGCTCGTGATCCGTGTAGATTTGCGCCCAAGCCGCAAGCGCCGCACTCACCTCGTCCCAGGCATCGCGCGCATCGCGCAGCTTGGGATCGTTGGTCACGGCTTGCCGCAGACTGCGCTCGGCCTTCCGCTTGGCCTCCATGATCGACGGGTCCTGCAAGCCGGCCAAACCACCGAGGCGGGCTTTGCGGGTGTTTTGATATCCGAACAGATCGTCCTGCGCCCGCCGCGCGTTCTCCAAGCCGCGGTCGCTATAGGTCTTTAATAGCACCTCGCGGCGGCGAATCGTGTTGAGCAACTGCGGAAACACGCGATCGCGCAGAAATTCCAGATGCGCTACCGTGTTGAGCCGGTCGGTACGCCCGGGATGCCCGGCCACGAAAATCAGTTCGTCCTCGATGGCGCCCGCCTTGCTCCAGTGCAGGTAGTGCTCGGGCTGAAGCGGCTGGCCATTTTCGTAAACGCGGAAGAAGCAGATATCGAGATCGTAGCGGGGGTATTCGAAATTATCGGGATCACCGCCGAAGAACGCGATCTCCTTTTCCGGCGCGAAGACGAGCCGCACGTCGGTGTATTTTTTGTAGCGATAAAGGTTGTATCGTCCGCCTTGAAAGAGCGTGACCACGTCGCTGCGCAAGCCGGTTTTGTCGAACGATTCCTTTTCGATCGTGTTGCGCACCGCGCGGCGTGCCTGCTGGGCGGCGGCGGGATCCATTCCGGGCTTGACCGCCGCGTTGACCCGCTCGGTGACGTCCTCGATGTTCACCAGCACGTTGAGTTCCAAGTCGACGCACTTGACTTCTTCGTCGCGCGTGTGAGCGAAAAAGCCGATTTTGACCAAGTCTTTGTCGGGCGTGCTCAGTTTTTGCAGGCAATCGGCCCCGACGTGGTGATTGGTCATCACCAGGCCAGTCGACGAGACAAACGAACCCGAGCCGCCGCTGTTGAACCGCACCGCAGATTTCTGCAAGTGCTCGAGCCACCGGTCGCTGGGATCGAACCCGTATTTCTCCCTCAGTTGTTTGCGAGGAGGCTGATTGAAGAGCCACATGCCTTCGTCGGCGCTCGCCAAGCCGGCGACATTCGACAACAGCAAGCAAACCAGAAGGAGAACGAGCCAAGGCTTTTGGCGAGGGATCAAAGGTGCCATCTGCTGAGCCTTTTCAGGTTTTTGTGAGGGGGGGAATCGCGTTACTTGTTGCCGCCCGTTGGGCGTCGTTCGAGGGCGGCGGCCTTGAACATTTTTTCCATGCCAGCCAAAAACAGCACCGCCATCAGCAGCCCAAAGGCGGCCAGCGAGGGCCAATTGCTCGCGTTCCAAGCAGGACTGAGCCCGCTGCCCACGCTGAGTTTTTCGTTGAACCAGCCGGGCGCGAACGAAAGAAACGCAATCAAGACGCCCGCGATCGAGCCGCCGGCGATATAGCCGGAGCTCAATAGCACGCCGGGGCTGGTTTCGGCTTCGTCTTTCTGCCGTTTGATTTTGTCGACGGCGAACCGCACCAGTCCACCGAGGAAAATCGGCGCCGACGTTTGGATGGGCAGATAAACGCCGACCGCAAACGGCAGCGAGGGAACGCCGGCCAGTTCGAGCACTACGGCCAGTAGGGCTCCGATCAGCACCAATTCCCAGGGCAACTTGCCGTTGAGGATGCCGTCGATAATCAAGGCCATCAGCCGGGTTTTCGGGGCTTCGAACTTGTTCGAAACTTTGGTGTCGTCGTCGCGAACGCTCAGCCTGCCGTTAATGGCCGGATCGACGTAATAGTTGATTCGGCCGCTTTCGTCCACCAGGTACTTGCCGGCCGGCACGCCCTTGATCTCGCCCTCGCCGGCGTGCAGCACGTGGTAAAGCATTCCGTCTTTGCCGGCGTATTGACCGCCAGCGTGCTCCATTTGCGAGAGTTCGTTGACATTCGGAATTCGCACTCTGGGCAAGTATTCGGGTTTCTTCGAGTACACCGTGCCGGCGTCATTGAGCAACAATAGGGTGCCGCCCATCACCAGCGCCGAGGTCAGCGCGCCGATCAGGATGGCGATCTGCTGCAGTCGCGGCGTCGCGCCGACCAAAAAGCCGGTTTTGAGATCCTGCGAGGTCGTGCCGCCGTTGGAGGCCGCGATGCAAACCACGGCCGCCACGCTCAAGGCAGTCAATGTCGCCGCTTTGCCGGTATGTCCCAGGATCAAGAATCCCAGGCAGGTCAAGAGCAGCGTGGCCACGGTCATGCCTGAAATGGGATTCGACGAGGAACCGATTTCGCCGGTCAAACGCGAGGACACGGTGACGAATAGAAACCCGAACATCACGATGAACAGTGCGCCCAGCAGACCCTCGAAACTAAACCCCAGCCCCAGGCTCGGCGAAGCGGCCAAGGCCAGCACGAGCCCCAGACTGCCGAAAATGACCAGGCTCAGCGGCAGATCTCGCTCGGTGCGCGGAATGCGCGGCGCGCGGCCTTTGCCGCCCGATGTCGCGGCGGTGACATCTCCCAACGCACCGAAGAGCGAACCTACAATCAACGGCATCGCTTGGAACATGCTGATGATGCCGCCGGTAGCTACCGCGCCGGCCCCGATGTAAAGAATGTAATTGTTGCGAATCGCGGAAACGCTCATGTTGCGGATCAAGGTGTCGGTCGCCGGCGGCAACGGTTGCGATAACCTTTCGCCGAACAGCACAATCGTTGGCACCAGCACCAGATATGCGAGTACGCCGCCAGCCATCATGATCGAGGCGATTCGAGGACCGATGATATAGCCTACGCCGAGCAGCTCGGGCGCAAGCTCTCCGCCCAAAATTCCACCGCGCAGCCCGGCGCCATTCGCGGTAAAAAGGTTCTGATTAACGTCTTCCTTCCAAAGTCCCATGGCCTTCATCAAGAACTTATGCAGGAACGCCAGACCGAAGCCGGCGAACACGGTCTTCGCCGTGGCGCCCCCTTCTTCGCCCACGATCAGCACGTCGGCGCAGGCGGTCCCTTCGGGGTAGCGCAACTTTCCGTGCTGCTGAACGATGAACGCCCGGCGCAGCGGAATCATCATCAGGATGCCGAGCAATCCACCCAGGGCGCCGACGGTCATCACGCGCACCACGCTCATGTCGAAGCCAAGCAGCAGCAGCGCGGGAATCGTCACCCCGACGCCGAAAGCGATCGACTCGCCGGCCGAGCCGGTGGTCTGCACGATATTGTTTTCCAAAATCGTCGCCGGCCGCAGGCCAAACATCTTCGCCAGACCGCGGAACAGAGTGATTGACAGCACTGCCACCGGAATCGAGGCGGAGACCGTCATGCCCACTTTGAGAACCAGGTAAAGCGAAGAGGCCCCGAACAGAATCCCCAGGATCACGCCCGCCAGCACCGCCGGCCAGGTGAACTCCGCCAATTGCACGCTATCCGGCACGTAGGGCTGATGGGCGAAGGCCGGCGTCTGGGACTGCGGCGCGGCAGTCGATCGCTTTTCCGCGGTTAGGGGCGCTGCCATGGACACCATTCCAGCAGAGTTTGATTTTCAGCCGCGAGACCAAGGCTCGCGGTTCGCGTATTCTATCGAGCTTGCCACGCTGGGGCTATCTCGCATCCTGGCGGCCAGATTGCCGGTCCGTCAAGGGGGCGTTTCAGTCGCGGCCCGGGCGACCGCCTCGATCGCGATGGCGGCCACGGCCGAGCCATAGTCGAGGTCGATGTTGGCCATCGTATCGTGGGTGTCGTGATATCCCCGGCGATTGATGTCGTAATTCTCCATGAACAAGACCACCGGCACGCCGGCGTCGGAAAAGATTTGTCCATCGGTGTTGTAAAGCGTGCTGCGCGGGTCGTAGGCCGGCCGGACTTCGCCGTGGAGGTGTGGGTGTTCGGCAATCGCCGGCAGCGTGATTGCATCGACGCTTCGCTTGCCGCGCCCGCGTCCACGCCGGGCCGACTTCTGATTCCATACCGTCGCTAGCTCGTTCCAAGTCCGATTGGCCACGTGCGCTTGATAGGCCAGCCACATCGATTCGCGGCTCGTGCCCGGGCAAATCTGAAACACGTCACGGTCGCGATCGTTGTTGTGGGCAATCATATCCAACACATAGACGCCTTGGACGCGCACCTTCGAGAAATCCTTGGGCTTTTTGCCGCCGGCCAGCCGCAACTGCAAACTTCCCTCGACCAGGCATTGACAAAGCCAGCGGGCTCCCAGGCAGTCGGCCGGAAACTCCTCGCCCGTCAAATGCACCAGCCACACATCGCACTGGAGCTGGCCAGCACGGCTCAGTTCCATGAACAACGGCGCGCCGAGCATCAGGGTCGCGGTTGCCGAGTGGTTGTCGTCGGCTCCGGCCGCCGCGAGCCGGGGGCCGTGGCCGCCATGGTCGTAGCCGTACTCGTCTTCCATATAAGCGGTGTCGTAATGATCGGCCATGATCACGGCCCGTCCGCGGTCTCGCCCGGGGATGACGATCACCAGATCACGTTCGTTCTCTTCGCTCGATTGGTTCTTCAGCCATCCATCCTGCCAGCGGTAGTCGAAGTCGGTCCGCCACTTGAAAGGCAACTCGGCCGCCAGGGCTTTGCCCTTTAGGCCTCGCTCGTCGATCAGTTTGCGATAGTAGGCCAGCAGATGGTCGCCCAGGGCGTCCAGATCGCGATGGTGGTGCGCGAGCCGAGCTTGCGTGATCGGATCGCGCACGCAATCGGCGTTGTCTTTATTGATATATTTGCCCGTGGAAAGTTCGGCAATCGTGTTCCAATAGGCCGTTTCGAAGGAGCGCTGCGCGGTCTTCTTGAACGTCAGGGGCGTCGGCTTCGCTGGACGCTTTGAATCACTCGGTGCGCTTTCGAGGCATTGCCGCAACCGTTCCACCAGATGTTTCGCTTCGACCGTTTTTCGCTCGTGAATTGCCAGCGAGTCGAGAAAATCGTCCAAACTTTCGTGCTTCGCGGCGGTGAGCAATCCCCGGGCAAAGCTCGCCTCCAGCGGACGATCCCAGAGCTGGCGCGTGTCGAGTAGCTTGCGAATGTTGAGGGCCGTGCGATGACAGTGTGGATCGCCGTCGGCATCGAACAGCCGCACGTTGATTTGATGGGGATCGCGCTGGAGCAATCGCGGCCACAGTTCAACCGGCTTTTGAAGGTTGGGCCGCCCGACGCGATAGGCCGTCAAATAGCCCAGCGGCGCATCGGCCAGCACGCAGGGTTCTTCTTTTTTGTCTGACCAATACGCCACCAGTGGCCGCTGCCAGTAGACCTCGTGCTGCTCGACGCGCATGGCGGGAAACAGAAATCGGTAGCCGAACAAACCTCCTTCGGCCAGCGCTTCGGCGGTTCCGATCAATTCCTTGCGCTTGGCCGAGGGCCCGTCGAGCAGCACCCGGTGATCGCGCGTCCAGATTTGGGAGTTACGGGCCATCGGTTTGCCGTACAGCCCGATGTCATCGGCGGCCGTGCTGAACAGCACGTGCGCGACGCGATCCTCTTGTGCCGTGACGGCCAGTTCGTCCTCATCGCGATGCACGCGAGCCCAGCGGTGCGTGCGGCGATAGGAATTTCGCAGCGGGCCATGCGATCCGTTCGGGCCCCCAGCGGCGGGCCGGGGCTCGTGCAGCCAGCCCGACTGCGGCACGCGAATGCCGCGGGGGGCGGCGTGGCGTTCGACCGAATGCAACAACGGGATTTGCGTCGCAAACGGAAGCTTTTCGGCCATCGCCAGGTAAGGGGGAGCACCCCAAAACACCAGGCTGCCGGGAAACGGCAACAGGTGCAAATCGCCCGCCAGATAAGCACGGCGCACCGCCGGAGGCAAGCTGCCGAACGGACAAAACGTCAGGAGATACTTCACGCCTCGCAAACCGCGGCCTTTGCTCCAGATGAAAGGCGCGGTCCACGACGGCAGGGGACCATCGCGCCACGGCGCTTCGTCATGGCACGGTAAAATTCGCAAGCCGGCCCGTTCGAGATCGGCCAAGCGGTCCCACGGTTCACCGTAAGCGGAGTGCAACAAGCGGCGCGCGAAATCCAGGCCGAACTCCGCCGGCAGCTCGTGTTTCGGATCGGCATAAAAGCCGCGCCAAAAAGCCCGCGAAGGGCCTTGCTCGCTGCCGCCGAACAACGTCCACCGCACCCGGCCCTTGTCGTCTTGCGTGCGCGCAAGCGACAGCGGCATCAGTGCGACATACCGGTCGCTTTTGGGCGCACCGCCTTTGCGCAGTTCGTTGGGCCAGTACGGATTGCCTTGCAACTTTTGCTCGGAGATGCCGTGCGCCGGCTGGCCACGACCAAGATGGCGGAGCGCCTTCACGACCTCTTGTGCAATCAGCCGCAAGCCGGGTTGCAGTTCGAATGCTTGTTCATACTCCGTAACGTGCCATCCCCAAGGATCGTCTTCGCTGAACAAGAGCGAGTCAACTCGGCCGTAGGGCTTGCGACCGAGCCGCGGAGGAGGCATGAACTCGGAGTAGGCGGCGATCGGATAGCGCCCCGCGCCTCGGTACCAGGGGACGCCGGCCAGCAACTGTTTCCATCCTTGAGTAGCCATGGTAGGCTCAGTGCGGCTAAGAGCGGCTGGGCGAAACCTATCGGCCGGTACGACGCTAAGCCGCGGCTCGGCTGAGCTCGCCGAAGTCAAGCGGCCGTGAAACGCCGATTGCAAGGGCGGCAGTTGGGTTTTGTCCGTTTGCTCTGAAATTGATTGTTAGATTCGAGGCGTCAGCTTAGCAAACCGCGTGCGCCGCTGGCAAGAACAATGGCACCCGCGCCCGATCCTCTTGACATTATTGAGCGAAAGACAGTTCCGTGATCCGACCCACCCAACCGGCCGATACAAAAACGCTTTTGGCTCTGGCCTCGCGAACCGGCGTGTTCAAGCCGCACGAGATTCAGGCCCTCGACGAAGTGCTGACCGACTATCATGCCACCAATAAAGGCTGCGAGCACCAGTCCATCACGTTTGAAGAGCACGGCGAAATATTGGGGTTTGCCTACTATGCGCCGGCCGCAATGACCGATCGTACCTGGTATCTATACTGGATCGCCGTGACCAAACAAACGCAAGCCAAGGGCATTGGAAGCAAGCTGCTGAACCATGTCGAGCAGGACATCCGAACGAGGAAGGGACGAATTCTGTTGATCGAGACGTCGTCCTTGCCGCATTACGATCTGACGCGCAAGTTTTACATAAAGCATCACTATCATCAGGCGGCCGTCATCGAGGATTTCTATGCCGATGGCGACAACCTCGTGGTGTTCAGCAAGCGGCTGTCGTAAAAATGCGCGGTGGATTGCTGGACCGGCTTGTCCGAGAGCGGGCCCGCGTCAGTCAATTCCGAGGCCACCGCGCTTCCGCACGTGCTAGCTGAGTGCTGTGTATATCAACAGCTGGTCTTGCGGATTTGACTCCTCGTCACTACTCTACGCGTCCTTTTCGTCCGCGCATTCTTCCCTGCAGGTGGTGCGCTGGGACCACCGGTTCATTTCCGCCGCCGAACGGAACATGCGAACCACGACGCTTTATCTGGCGGTCTGTCTATGCTGCGCGTGGGCCTGGCCAAAAGCTCTGGCGCAGGATGGTAATATCAGTCCGCGCGGATTAAGGCGTCCAGAGCGGACTACGGCACAAACCGGCCGCCAGTATTATGCCGCCGACCATCACTCCCAGAATGGCTCGCAACGGGACGACGCCGCGCTGTCGGATGACAGGCCGGTGGAAATGGAAACCGCCGATCCGGCCGTCGAACAAACGGCCCAACGGGAACTGACCGACAAAAATCGTTTGCCGGATAAACGGGCCGCTTCTCAGCAGCGTACGCCGGACAACAACTCAGCGTTGGCGGCCAGCGGGCGCGAGGCATTCAATCGCGATTGCACGGTATGCCATGATGCTGAGCGACCGCTCTCGAAGCGCAAGACGCTGGGGGGCTGGCGGAGCACGGTTCGCCGCATGGCAGCGAAACCCGGCGCCAACATTCCCTCCGGCGATTGGGAGGCGATCGCCGCCTACCTGACCGCCCAGAGCAATCCCGCAGCCGAGACGGTCGGCGAGGGAGCTGCTGCCGAATCGAGAAAGCCCGGCGCGGAAAAGGGTTCCGAGGCACCGTCGCTCTCGGTTTATGGGACATTCTCGCCCTTATTTCGAGGCGGAAACGATAACCTGCAAAATCCCGGATTCTTCCCCGAAACCTGGCTCGGAGCTTCGTGGCAACCGGAAGGCGTGCTTAGCGCTCGAGCCACGGTCTGTATTAGTTGCCACAACGAGCAAGGCTTGATCAGCCGCGTGGAAGTGGTCGAAGCGGCGCTGCGCCTCGACCTGTCCAAATGGTTCGCGTCGCACCATCCTCAGGTCCGCGCCACCGCCGAAGCCGGACGGTTTATCGTTCCCTTCGGCGCATTTTCCGCACAGAGCAATCCCAGCGCGTATCGCACCGTCACGAAACCGCTGATTTTCAACATGGGCCAGCGCGTCTTCAATGCGAATCTTGGCGACTCGGTGCTGCCGATGCCTTATGCCGATGAAGGGGCGAATTTCAATCTCTCGCTGCCGGTCGAGCAAGACGTCAACGCCACCATGGACGTTTACCTGGTCAATGGCTTGCAAGGCACCGCCAACGGCATCGACTTCCTGATGAGCCGCGATTATCTCGACAACAATTCCAATCCGGCCGTCGGCGGGCGAGCGACCCTGGGCAATCAATATATCCGCGCCGGCGGGTCGGTCACCGGCGGGCGGTTCAATTCCAACGCCGCGTTCGGGCTCACGCCTCAAGTGCTCAACTATCAAATCTTCGGGTTCGACATCCAGGCGCGTTATGAAGACCTCATTCGCGTGCAAGCCGAGTATGCACGGCGTGACAGCGATCGCCAGCTCTTCTTGCTCGGCCTGCCAGTCATCACGGAGCACATCTCTGGCTATTATGTCGAAGGCGAACTGCGCGTGTACTGTCAACCGCGCATTAGCGTGCTGGTCCGTTATGATGGCCAAGATCATCACAGTCTTGCTCCGGTGCCCGGCAGTTCGCTCGGCACCGGCAATTTTGGCGTGCGCCGCTTCACCTATGGCCTCAATTTCACGCTGCCCGGCGGGAGCCTGCTGATGATTAACCACGAGCACTGGTGGCTGCCCAGCGGTTTGGACGGCGTCGACGTGATCGGCGCGCGTTGGGCCGCGACGTTTTAACGCTGAGCGGACGCTAGTTGGCGATCTTCAGCGCCGGCAGCGATTCTTGTAGCTTCTGCTGGCCTTCGGCGGTCGTTTGCGTGAAATTCAGTTCCAGGTCCTTGAGATTTGTCAGGCCTACGAGGTTTCCGAGCGCCGCGTCGGTGATGGGCGTGGCGGCCAGGCTCAGCGATTGCAGTTTCTTGAGCGGTTCCAGGTTGACCAGGCCGGCGTCGGTGATTTTGGTGCCCTCGAGG
>JACQFF010000028.1 GCA_016200205.1 Planctomycetia bacterium | reverse complement strand
CGGGCGGCGCCACGGCATGTTCGCCGTTGTGGTTGTCCAGGCGAGAAGATGACTTTTGCTTGAGAATCTCGTGCACGACAACTCGCCGGGCGATTACCGTCAGATAGGTGGCCAAGCTGCTCTCGCCACGAAAATGGCGCAAAATACCCATATCCTCGCGGACGATATTCAAGAAGACTTGCGCGACCAAATCCTCGCGATCTTCGGGACTGAGGCGCAGCGATCGGCTTTGGGCCGAGTGGTTCACCACGTGAACCACCAGTCCCATATAGCGATCGACAAAATCCTCCCACGCGCGAGGCTTCCGAGCCAGGCAACGCTGCAGGAGCTTGCGGTCGATCTCGGAAAGTGCCACGACGGGACCCTCGTCTCTCGACTTCTGGCGCTCGCCAACCCTTGCCAGCCGGGGCGCGCAGCGCGAGGTGCTTTCGGAAAGCGTTAATACCTATGATTTTAAGTTGAATGGACTAACGAAGCAAGTCTGAGTTGTTTTGGACCGACTGACTACTAGAACCGCTGTTTGACAGCGCCCAGAGCCAGCACTAGAATTCACGCGATTTTCCAGAGAGGCCTTCAAGTGCTGTTATTACAAGCACTTGACACCGCTGGTTAAAGACGCTGAACTGTGATCTTGCCCGTTTTTCGTGTGTTTCAAAGCGATTCAATCACCGTCGAGGCGTGTCGCATGGCCTGATCCCGCAGCCGCTTCTATACTTCGTTTGCCCGTAAATTCTTTAAATCCGCGTCGCGTCTGACGCCAAAAGGAGAGACCTGTCAATGACTCACGTTGTTGCCGAGCCATGCTTCGCTTGCAAATATACCGACTGCGTGGTCGTCTGCCCCGTGGAATGCTTCTACGAAGGCGAGAAGATGCTGTACATTCATCCGGATGAATGCATCGATTGCGAAGCGTGCGTTCCGGAATGCCCGGTCGAAGCGATCTTCCATGAAGATAACCTTCCCGAAGAGTGGAAGGAATTCACTGCGCTGAACGCCGAAATGGCCGTGCAGTGCCCGGTGATCACGGAAAAGAAAGAGCCCCTGGCCGGCGCCTAGAGAGGCGTCAAAGCGGCTCGCTCTCTCGCTATTCCCCACGCGCTTTCATGCCTGTCGAATTCTTGCGCATGCGTAAACCATTATCGCGCTCGTGCAGCAGGAGTCCAATAGATGGTTGCGTGTCGGGCGCCACTGGCATCCCGCCGCTGATTATCGTGGCAGTGCAGGTGATCGCTCGAAAGTGGACCGCCTCGGGCCTTCAGCCTCCCGCCTCGTTCTATTTGAGGTCCACCGACCAGTAGGCGCTATCGAGAAACGTCTTCCAGCTTTCATATTTGGGATTGCCCAACTTGATCGCCAACAGCGGGCTTCGCTTGGGCTTGACCGGCTGACGGATCAGTTTCATGTGCGCTTCTTGGGGCGTACGGCCCCCTTTCTTCACGTTGCACGATACGCAACTGCACACAATGTTCTCCCAACAAGTCTGGCCGTCGCGGCTCTTGGGCACCACGTGATCCAGGCTCAACTCCGAGGTTGGAAAACTCCTACCGCAATACTGACAGTGGTTACCGTCGCGGGCGAACAGGTTGCGCCGATTGAAGCGAATGGTTTGCTTCGGCACGCGATCGAACGACAGCAGGCGAATCACGCGCGGTACTTGGATTTCGAAGTTAACGGCCGAAATCCAATCTTCGTGGGGCTCCTTGAAGGATGCCTTGAGCTCGCTGATCTCGCGCCACGATTCGAAGCTGTAGTTGGCGTACTGGCCCTCTTGCAAATGGATCACTTCGGCCAGTTCGCGAAACAACAGCCCGAATGCTCGTCGCACATTGACGACGTGCACCGCCAAGTAGAAGCGATTCAAGACCAGAACGCTGGCACTGAGCGGACTGGCCACAGCCAAACCCGTCATGAAACCCTCCCCCGCGCATACGAGGCTCGCCGAAGTTATTGCCGGCTATCTTAGGCGTCTAGAGCGTTGCTATCGCCCCGTTTCGCCTGATGGCCCATTGTAGTCGGCACTGCCGGGGCAGACTAGTGCAAGGCTGCTCGCATCGGGGCGAAAGCGAAATCCCCCAGCAGGTTCTCGCGCGTCCCCGCAGCCTTCGTATCCCCTGGCTGTGGAACCACACGCCCAGGCACTTGTCAAGCAGCATTTCCAGACAATCTTGCAGCGTTCGAAGGATCGCAAAAAATTGCGCAAGGATGGCTTGCTCTCGTTCGAAGCCTGGCATTAGGATGAAGTTTGGCCGTGGTTCGTACTAGTGTCCAGGATGGAAGCCAAGTACTTTTGTTCGCGGGGGAGCCGATGATTCACCACTCATGTGACTGCTGCAAGCGGGTGCTCGATCCAGACGACCTGCGCTACGTCGTGAAAATGGAAGTTTACGCGGCGTTCGACCCCAGCGCCATGGACGAACTCGACGATGATCGAGACCACTTGCAAGAAATCCAGGAAATCTTACAACGCTCCGAAGACGCATCCGATCCGCAAATCGGCAACGACGTCTACGAGCAACTGCGGTTCGACTTGTGTACCGAGTGCCGCAAGAAGTTCATCAAGAACCCGCTCGGGCGCGAGCTCTCCAAGCAGTTCGATTTCAGCAAGAACTAGCAGGGCGCTGAACTCATCGCAACACGCCGGCGATTTCGTCGTCGTCCCTACCGCACGCTAGGCGTCGGCCTGGCGCTTGTGGCGTTCGTCGTCGTCCAGCTCTGGCGATCGCAAGCCCCTCCCAGTCCTTCCGAGCCCCTGGCCGAAGGCACATACCAGCTCCAGCGCGTTGTCGATGGCGACACGATTATCGTATTCCCCGACGCAGTGATCCGCCTGATCGGCGTCAACACGCCCGAGACGGTCAAGCCCGAGCACCCGGTTGAGCCCTGGGGTCCGGAGGCGACGGCCTTCACCAAACATTTTTTGGAAGCGGGCACGGTGCGGCTGTCGTTCGACCGCGAGCGCGTCGACCGTTACGGTCGTTTCCTCGCGTACGTGTGGGTCGGCGACGAGATGCTCAACGAAGCGTTGTTGCGTGCCGGGCTGGCCCGTTTCGAGCCACAGTTTCGCTACTCCGAATCGGTCAAGCGCCGCTTCCGGCAAACGGAACAAGAGGCGAAGCGGGCCGGGATGGGGATTTGGGCGGGCCAGGGGGATAGACAGTCCGGTGCCCAACGGACGCGATTGCTCGTCACGTCGGAGGCGTGAAACATGCCAGCCCGAGGCAACGCCCTGTAGTCAGAACGTCCCGTGCAAGATTGCAGCCCTGTAAGGGCGAGACAACCGCGTGCGGGCACCGCAGTCGGAACCACGTCATTTCCCCGACACGGCATCACGCTGGACGGGGACAATTTGCGGCCGTAATCGTTTCGCCCTTTCAGGGCTCGATGGCTTCCGGACTTCACGAACCGCAGGGCGTTGCCCTGGGCTACCATGTTTGACGCCTTCGGCGTCGAGGAAACAAAGACGACGACGTTTTCACGGGAGCCGACTGCAAGCGCCCTACCGAAATAAAGTTGCTGGTGCTGCACCGCTTTTTTCATGCGACATGAGGTAGGATGGCGGTCATGAAATCCAGGTTGCGAACACTGTTGATCGTGATCACGCTCGCGTGCGTAGGCTTCGGGCTTGCCGCTGCTTTCCCATATGCGGCCCTCGCGCTCATCTATTTCATGCTCTATCCGCTGGCGATTCTCGTCATGGTCTCGCTGATCGTGGGCGCTCTGGTTTTGGGCCGATTTCTCATTGAGAGAATTCGCCATTAGACCGACCCGCTTTTTCCGGATTCTTGATTTCAGACTAAGGGACTGCCCAGAGACGCGGAACTTGTGACTCTACGGGGCCGCTGTTAGAATCGGCCTTTTCTTCTCGCTCGGGGCTACGCTCGCGAATCGAGGTCTGTTTTGAACGCGAAACAAAAGGCATTACGTATCGCCGTGATCGGCGGTGACGGCACGGGGCCGGAAGTGGCCGGCGAGGGCCTGAAGGTTTTGAAAGCTGTCGCGGAGCTGGACAATTTTCAATACGAACTCGTCGAGTACGATTTCGGCGGCGACCGCTATTTACGCTCCGGCGAGATCCTGCCGCCGGGGGCCGTCGATGAGCTGCGCTCGTTCGATGCAATCTATCTGGGCGCGGTCGGCCACCCGGACGTGGCGCCCGGCATTCTGGAAAAAGGGCTGCTCTTGGAACTGCGGTTCCAGCTCGATCAGTACATCAACCTGCGGCCGGTCAAATTGTTTCCGGGCGTCGAAACGCCGCTCAAGGACAAAGGGCCCGCCGATATCGACTTTGTCGTGGTGCGAGAAAACACCGAAGACATGTACTGCGGCGTGGGCGGTTTCTTGAAGAAAAACACGCCCGATGAAGTGGCCAGCCAGACGGCCCTGTACACCCGCAAGGGCTGTGAACGCTGCATTCGTTGGGCCTTCGACTTCACGCGAAAGCGAAACAGCAAGAAGAAGATGCTCACGCTGGTGGCCAAGACGAACGTGCTCACCTACGGCCACGACCTGTGGTGGCGCACGTTTCAGGACGTGGCCAAGGAATATCCCGACATCAAGCCCGACTACAACCACGTCGACGCTTGCTGCATGTGGATGGTCAAGAATCCGGAATATTATGACGTAATCGTGACCACGAACATGTTCGGCGACATCATCACAGATCTTGCCGGAATCCTGCAAGGCGGGATGGGCGTGGCCGCCGGCGGCAACATCAACCCCGAGCCGGGCGGCACGAGCATGTTCGAGCCCATGGGCGGCAGCGCGCCGAAATACACCGGCCAGCACGTGATCAATCCGATCGCCGCGATCAATGCCATGAGCATGCTGCTGGAGCACTCCGGCCAGCCGAAATCGGCAGGGAGCATCCAGCAGGCGATTCAGAAAGTGACCGGCACGAAAATGAAGAGTCAGGCTGCCGGAAAAATGGGATACAGTACCCAGCAAGTCGGCGATTTGGTGGTTGAAGCCCTTGGCTAACGCACACGAGGAGTCGCTATGAGCTACAACAATTTATTCGATCTGACCGGGCGCGTGGCCCTCGTGACTGGGGGCAGCAAGGGTCTCGGCAAGGCGATGGCCCGGGTGTTTGCCGAAGCCGGCGCCAATCTCGTGATTTCCAGCAGGCACGAGAACGAGCTGAAATCCGCGGCGGCCGAAATCGCCGAAGGCACCAAGGCCAAGGTCGCCTACTTCGTGGCGGACATGACCAGCCGCGACGACGTGCGAAAGCTGGCCAAAAGTGCGCTCGCGTCGATGGGCAAGGTTGACATTCTGGTCAACAATGCCGGCAGTAACACGCCGCAGGCGATCGACAAGATCACCGACGAGGCCTGGGACCGGATCGTCGAATTGAATCTCACCTCCTGCATGGCGCTCACTCGGGCGCTGGTTTCGCAGATGAAAGAGCGCCGCTGGGGACGCATTATCCACATCTCGTCGATCATGGGCCTTTCATCCAAGGAAGAACGCAACGCATACTCGGCCACAAAAAGCGCGCTGTTGGGATTGGCTCGCGCCAGCGCGTTGGACCTGGGCGAGTTTGGCATCACGGTCAACTGCCTGGCGCCGGGACCGTTCTTGACCGATCTGCCCGGTACCATTTTGACCGCCGAGCAAAAAAAGGTGTTCGCCGATCGCACGGCCCTGGGCCGCTGGGCCCAGCCGCGCGAGCTGGCCGGCCCGGCGCTCTTGTTGGCCAGCGAAGCGGGCAGCTACATCACCGGGGCCGTGCTCGTGGTCGATGGCGGCTCGATTGTGAAGACGTTTTAAGGGAGAGGCTGGAGGCGGGAGGCCCGAGGCAGGAAATTCTGGCGGGGACTAGAGATCGCATCGCGCAGCGCGTACAGTTGGACGCATGCGCGATCACACGAAGCTACGGGCTTTTGAATTGGCTGATGCCCTGGCGCTGCTCGTTTATCGGCGAACTGTGGGGTTCCCTCGTGAAGAACAGTTCGGATTGACACCTCAGATGCGGCGCGCGGCAGTTTCGATTGCAGCCAATATTGTTGAGGGATGCGCAAGGGAATCGCTCGCCGACTACATTCGATTCCGCGGCATGGCATACGCGTCGGCGCGCGAGCTGGAGTACCACGTTTCGCTTGCCCGACGCCTTGAGTATCTCTTGCAAGAAGACGCCGAAGACCTGAAAAACCTGTCAGTCGAGACCGGAAGAGTTTTGAGCGGGCTCATCCGTGCGTTGCGCAAGCGATAGGGCGCCCCCTGTCTTGTTTCCCGCCTCCCGCCTCCCGCCTCCAGCCTACCGCCTACCGCCTTCTTCAACTGTGCATCCGCGGCAGTTCGCCGCCCACTCGGATAATCCGCGCTTCCTCGGCGGCCAGTTCGTCGAGCCGCTGGCGAATCGTCTCTTGCGAACCAAAATGGTGGGCCAGTTGCACGTACGTGCTGTGATGCCGGGCTTCCGACTCAAAGAGGCTGCCGTAGAAGTCCGACAACCGGCGGTCCCGGACGTGATCTCGCAACAGAGCGAACCGTTCGCAACTGCGAGCTTCGATCAAGCCGGCCACCAAAAACCTATCGATAGCCCGCTCGGGCTCGCCTTTGCGCACCAAATCGTTCAGCTTGCGTCCGTAAGGCGCGGGCTTCTGCGACTGAAACTTGATTCCGCGTTCGTCGAGCAAGTCGAGCACCAGCCGCAAGTGAGCAAGCTCTTCGACCACAATTTCGGACAGCTCGCGGCAGAGTTGTGGATCGGCGCTGCCGTAGGTAAAAATCAAATTCATCGCCGCGCCCGCCGCTTTCTTTTCGCAATGCGCATGATCGATCAAAATCGACGGCAGATCGCGATCGAGGTGCTCCAACCAACATGCTTCAGTAGATGACTTCAGACTTAACACGGCGGAAATCCGACGAATCCGCGTAGTTGGATGCGCTACGCCTTCGCGGCCGCCGCTGATGCCCGGGCGTTGCGGCGGGCAATCAGGTTCAACAGGACTCTCGGCATCAGTCGCTTCAGTCGCCAGTAGACTCCCGCGCTTGCCGGCGCAAAGACGTAGAGCTGCTTGCGCTCGATCGCGCGCATGATCCGCCGGGCCACATCGTCGGCCGTCGCCCGCGAGCCGCTCATCAGACGGGCGGCCGCATTACGCTGCTGGCTCGTTTGAAAGCGGCCGCTGCGAATGATATTCGTGGGGAAAAACGACGGACAGACGCCGGTCACGCCGATGTTATACGGCTTCAGTTCACCGTACAAAGTTTCGGAAAACGACAGCATTCCGGCTTTCGTGATGTTGTACGGCGCCATGCCGGGCGCCGACACGATGGCAGCCAGCGAGGCAATATTGACAATGTGCGCTCCCTGCGAATTCTGCTTCATCCAATCGATCAACGTGTGGCAACCATAAATCGCGCCATACAAATTGATATTGATGATCCATTGCCAATCTTCCAGCGGAAGTTTGCCGACTTCGCCGCCGACCCCGACACCAGCATTATTCACCAGCAGGTCGAGCCGTGGCCACGCGCTTTGCAACTTCTCTCGCAGGACACTCCATTCGCTCGGGCTAGTCACATCCAGGTGTTCGACCTGGCCCTGGCCGCCCGCCTGCTCGACCAGGGCGAGCGTTTCTTGACTGCCTTGGGGATTGATATCGGCCAGCGCGACATGCCAACCGCGACGTGCCAATTCCACGGCAACAGCTCGGCCAAGGCCGCTGGCGGCTCCAGTGACGATCGCGTATCGTTTTGTGCCCATCGTGTCCTTCCGTCTCTACGCCATGATTTCCGCGGCGGTGAAACCCAGCGGGTCGTCATCAGCATTCGCAATCTACAGCCGGCGAGCCATTGTAGGTTCCCCAGGTCCCTACTTGTAGTCCAAAGACACTGCCGCTCGAGAATGCCGCGGTAGCCGGGGCACCGGGCGCGATCGCCCCAAACCTTAAATGGGTTTTGCGCGAAACCCCAATCGGCAAGCTGCAAAACCTTCCCCACGATTCAAGTTTACCAAGTCCAGCCCGCAATAGGTGTAGACGGGTGCGTTTCGTGGCTGCCGGCTGGCCAGATTGTTTTCACGTCGCGGCGAATGTCGGGTCGATAACATTTTAGGCTTTTCCGAAGCGCACGAGTTGGATAGTCAGCTCACAAACCCTGCGTGCTCCTCGGAAGCACAGAGGTTGCGCGTCCCCAGTTGTCGGCATGGCTCTCCATGAAAACGAAGATGGCAGGCTTGAATTCTCTGGGACAAAAATGGCAAACGAGATTTCGCCAGCAGCCCGAACGTTTTCGCCCTCTTTCCGGCGCGACCGCCTCGCGCCGGCGAATCGAAATCCGCGAACAACAGCTTATTGAGCAGTTGGGCCGCTGCGATCTTCCGCTCGCCACCCGAGCGATCGCCTTCCGCAGCATCATGGAATTCCGTTCTTGCACCGCCCGCGAGCTGGAGACTTTTTTTCAGTCGACCCGCGCGTGGTCGTCATGGGCCTATCGCTTTTGGAGCTGCCGGCAGACCGCGCCAGGATGGTCTTGCCCGCGGAAGCCGCCTCGAGACCTCGCCGGTCGCGCACCAAAGCGGCGTAGAGGCCGCGTTTCTCAACCGGATCGCCCACGGCCCGCAACCGGCTGGGCCGTTGCCGTCTCAAAGGGACCTTCATTCCGTCCCGATTCCAGCCGATGCGACGGTCGTGGGGAGCACGATCGCCAGCCCAAATTGCACTGGAGGAATGTCCGCGCTGGTTTGCCACTTGAGCGCGAATGGCGACAGAATCTCGGCATCGGGAAACCTGAAGCGAACTTGCTGGGCGCACTTCGCGCCATCGTCATCGAACTCCCAGACGATGACTCCACCCAGCTTGCGCAAGACCTCGTCGTCAGACCAGGGACTCGCATCTGGGTAGACGAAATCATAAATCTGCGGGCGACCGTGGATCGATAGGCCAACATTTGCCGCCACCCACCAGGGCCCAGCGACGACCGCGATAGGTCGCTCGGTGCGCCTTTGCCATTCGAGCTGCACGACTCCGGCAAGCTGGTTGCCCGGGAAATGAACTCTCGATGCCTTGTGTCGCAGGTATGGAGATGCGACGTTCCTGGTGACGAGGATCAGCACCACGAGCAAACCGGCTAAGGCGCATCGCCAAATCACTGTCCTATAAACGCTCGCGTCGGCGGCCACTCCGGCATAGAGCGCCAGACACAGTCCGCTGAAAGTCCACATCGACGCTCCCCACATGCTCTGGATCTGCACTCCAGTTGCGGCGGAAAGCACAAGGTCCAAAACAAAAGGCCCAAAGCAAATCAGCATCAGGAAGTCGCGCCGCAGCTCGTCACGGTCGACCGGCTGGGCTTCTCGTTCTTGTCCCCTTCGCCAGAGCGGAAAGGAAATCGCGAGCATCGGCAGGAGAGCAAGAATCTGGGACAGAGCAAACTCGATGGGATTGATGACGTGGCGGAACGATCGAGTTGTCTCGCTGCGCTCCACCGCATACAGGACGGTTGAAAAATGGTGCTCAATCATCCACGCCAGGTGTGGCGCGAATACGAGCAGGCTGATCGACAGCGTCAGGTACGGACCGGGAGTCAGCAGGGCGGCCCTGGCCTTGCGATTGATGACCGGCAACAACAGCATGCAAATGACAAGCACGGCCATGTCGTATTTTGTCAGCATTCCGAGGCCCAAACAGAGACCTGTCGCCGCCCAGTAGTGGAGTCGTTTTCTCGTGATGGCCCGATAAAGGCACAATCCCGAGAGTGCCCACAACGGTTGCAGGACAATGGTGTGATTCAGGTCCGCGGTCGTGTAATTGTAATAAGCGCAAGCCTCGAGCAGCGTGCTTGCGCAGAGCGCCGGCCACGGTTTCAGGAACTCTTTGGCGAGAGTCCACGCTGCCCAAAAGCTGACGGCGACCGCCAACGGCGCCACCAGGTAGAGCGGCCAAACCAGCCCGGCAGAAAGTTGGAAAACGGCCTCGGCAATCCAGGCGGGCAGGGGCGGGTGTTTGTGGTACCCCCACTGCCAGTGATGCCCCCAGTACAGCATCTCGACCATGTCCAACGGACGATTCGGGGCGGTTAAAGCTTGCACTGCCGTCCAAAGGACAACATGCCACCCAACGAACATCCAAAAGATGCGGGCCGTCCCATCTGCCGGAGGCACCAAAGCGGCGGTGGGAACGCCATCGCACTGTACCGATTCCAGCCCAGGGCGCAACGAGTTGCGATCGAGAAGCATTGCCGTTTCCGCAGCCATCGTGCTCCTCCTTGAGCATGATCGCAGAGATCTTTGGCGGCCATTGATGCGACGCCAAACGCCGCCCTGTCACTCGGGGTTTGGTCCCTCGAGAGGCAGGCTTCAGGCTGGGTTGCTAGCACGCCCGCGATTGGCCGGTCTCGCCGGCGGAAGCGCAGGATGCTACCGATAATTCCGTCGTGTATAAATACCACTTCGAGCCGAAAAGCCAGCCCGAAAGGGGCATCGCACGGTCCGGCCCTATCGTGCCCCGATCGGCTCTGGTGAGAGCATGTTCAAAATGCCCGCGGGCCATTGCTTCGGGCCTCTGTGCCACTATATTCACCCTTTGTGGCCGCCGACAAACGCCTTCAATTGCAATTTCAACAACAGAGCAATTGCCATGGATTACATCTGTCGAAACGCGCTAAGCCTCATCTTTCTTGTCGCGGCAGCAATCTGGACAGCCGCACCACTCACGGCAGCGCCGCCGCAAGATACCGACAAGCCGAATGCGCACGTCGTTCCAACCGAACAGAAAGACTCGCGTACGATCGGCATCGTACTGTATCCCAAATTTGAGTTGCTCGACGTTTACGGCCCGGCCGAAATCTTGGGAAATCTGGGGAGCCGGATGAAGATGGTCATGGTGGCGCAAAAGGCCGGCCCGATCGCGTCTGTCCAAGGGCCGCAAGTTGTCGCGGATTGCAGTTTCGAGGATTGCCCACCACTCGATCTCCTGCTGGTGCCGGGAGGGTTCGGGACATTATCGGAACTCAATAACGCCGCGCTTCTCGATTGGCTCCGCGCCCGCGCCAGCAAGACCGAGATCGTGATGTCGGTCTGCTCGGGTTCGGCGATCTTGGCCAAGGCCGGTCTGCTTGACGGTCGTCGGGCAACGTCGAACAAACGCTTCTTCCAGCTTGCCGTCGACCAAGGCCCGAAAGTGCAATGGGTCAAGGAAGCTCGCTGGGTCGATGATGGCGACCGCGTCACATCCTCCGGAGTCTCGGCGGGCATCGACATGGCGCTGCACGTCGTGGAGCGGCTCTACGGCACGAAAACGGCCGAGCTGCTCGCCGACGGGACCGAATATCAGTGGCACCGCGATGCCACCAAGGATCCGTTCGCCAGGCCCACGAAGTCCAATTGACAAGCCAATAACATGGGCAAATCGTTTAAATACACGTACATCGATCTGACCGATGCTGGCGAGGTGCTCGTCGCCAACTTCAAGCAGGCCTCGATTCTCGATCAAAACATCATCGACCAGATCGGCCGCGAGTTCGAGCAGGCTGAACTTGAGGCCGCCAGCAACCGCAAGCTGTTGCTTAATTTTCAGACAGTCGAGTACATGTCGTCGGCCATGCTGGGCAAGCTGGTCCAACTGCACAAGCGCTGCAAGGCCGACAAGACCAGGCTCAAGCTGTGCAGCATTTCCAAGAACCCACTCGAAGTATTCCAGATAACCAGGCTCGACAGGCTGTTCGAAATCTACAAGGACGCGACCACCGCGCTGGCGGCATTCGGATAGCCAGTTCAATTTGCCTTGGGCGCGACGACCCGCGCTGCCGTCCGCGTTCAACGGTTCCGGCGTGAGTCGTGGCGGTCGCTCACGTTTTCTTGGGCTCCTTTTTGCCCGTCCAGGTGCCGGAAGCCTGGCCGGCGTAATCAACTTTACCCTTCATGGTGTCCTTGTCGATCGTGCCGTTGTAAACCACTTTGCCGCCGCCTTGGATCTCGAAGGTAAATTCAATCTCCTTGCCTTTGACTTTCCCGGTGACCTCGGCCTCGCCAAATTGTCCCTTGTATTTGCCGGTCACCTTTTCGCCTTCCTGCTTGAAGGTGAAGACCGGCGCGCCGGTCTGTCCACCGAGATCGACTTCGACGTTCCAAGTTCCGGTGACGTCAATTTTGTCCTCCGCGCCGCGCGCGGAGGTGGTTGCCATCCACGCAGTGACAAGCGCCAGACCTAAAACGAGATAAGCGAGCTTTGCCATGATTCATCCCCTTGTTTGGAAACGAAATTGAAGTTGTCCGGCCTCGTGGATTCCTCCGTGTGCTCGGGCGGCGAGTTTTTTGCTTCCTCGTCCCGACTCAGTCGCCAAGTATAGGCGCGGTCTCGGCCGTCGTCAAAAACTGGTCCTGATTTCCCTGGGAGACCGTGAACTTTCCGCGCGCTCAGTCGCAATTCCACCGGCGGAAAGATATCATTCTAGGTGCTAGTCGGGCGCTCTCCCTCAAAGAGGCATTCACCTCCCTGCGAATCCAGACAGGTTGATCGCGATGAAGAAGGCCGAAATGGAGGACCACCATCGGCAATATGATGCGCTTATCTCTCAGGCGCGCGATGCAGAACAAGGTGGGATGTATCAGAAGGCGATCAAGTTGGCACTTTCCTCGTGGCAATACATTGACGGCATGATGCAATATGAACGCAAATACGCAGATCGAGAATCGGTCGATATCGAAGGGATAGATATCGTTTTGAGCTATGCTCCGCTGCTCTTCGACTTCGTCAGCCTCGACAAGCTTGAATCGCTCCTAAAGAGCCAGCGGCGAATCGAGAAAAACGCATCAGGTGACTTGGCTATCAATCTTTCCAAGGCGCGGACATTGATGTGGGATGCACATCGCCTGTGGGAATACTTGGAGCATAATTCAGAATCAAGACAAGACGACCTTTATCATGATCTCGGCGGTGATCATGAGCGTTGGCAAGGGATTGCCGCTGTTTGGGAAAGCGTGGGAATTCTTTGTCGGTCACCGGACGGCGGTTCCCATCGGTTGGCGCTATATACCCAAATGAATGAGTCGGCCTTGGGGAAATGTTCAAATTGTGGAACCGTTGGCAAGGCACCCAAGGCAAAGTTCCTGGTTGAGATCAACTGTCCGAAGTGTCGGACGCGAACCTTCTTCATAATTCTCGCAAGACAGCCAGAAAAGCCCGCATAGGGGTTAACGCGTGGGTTACATATTGATGGTACTGGTCGGGTTTCTTGGTGGAGCAATCTGCGTCTTCGTCGCGTTGCAGACCCAATATACGGCGCTGCAGAAACAAAAGCGCCACCAACGTATTCGAGAAGAGCAGGTTGAAGAAAAACTTCGGGCGCTTAAGGCAACGCAGCAAGAAGCGGAGCGGTTCCATGCTCAAGCTATTTCGTACAAAGAGTTGCGAGACGAAAATACGGTCCTGAGGCGCGACCTTCATAACCTCGATGTTCAAGTCAGAAAGCTGCAGCTAGACGGCCAGCTGCAACGCGAAAATCAGGAGATG
>JACQFF010000292.1 GCA_016200205.1 Planctomycetia bacterium | reverse complement strand
TTTTGCGGCCGATGCGATGCTAAGAGCAACTCGGCAGCGGCACCCAGGTCATCGAGCGGACCTCGTCCAACGTGGTGACGCCATCGCCGACTTTAGCCAGCGCGTCGGCAAGCAAACTGCGCGTGCCGTTGGTGCGCAGCAGGTCGCGCAGCTCTTCCTCGGCGGCGCCGCGTTCGATGGCTTCGCGAATGGCGCGATTGGGTAGCGCCACCTCGAACACGCCAATCCGTTCGTGATAGCCCAGGTTCCGGCATTTTCCGCAGCCACCGACCGTGGGCAGGGTTGCCGGCGGCGGCACGCCCTCGTCCAAAAAGTATTGCGCCCCAGTGGAATCGATCGGCGTTTGTCGGCGGCAGTGCGGGCACAACCGGCGTACCAGCCGCTGTGAAATAATGCCGGTCAAATTGCCGGCAAGTGAGCGGTTGTCGATGTGCAGATCGCGCAGAGCCGTGATTGTCGAGGCCACGTCGCGCGTGTGCAGCGTGGTAAAGACGTATTTGCCCGAGCTGGCGGCTCGCATCGCGATCTCGGCCGTTTCGGCATCGCGAATTTCTCCGACCAGCACCACGTCGGGATCCATCCGCAACAGCGTCCGCAGCCCGCTGGTCATGCTGATATTGTGCCGTGGGTCGGCGGCCATCTGGCGGAAGCTGCCGATCCGATATTCCGGCGGGTCCTCGATGGTGACGATATTCCGCCGAGAGTCATCCAGGGCGTGCAGCATGGAATAAGCGGTGGTGGTTTTGCCCGACCCGGCCGGTCCGGTGACCAGCACCACGCCTTCGCCGAGCCGCAGCATTTCGTGAATCCACAATAGCGCGTCCGGGGCGAGACCCAAACTGTCGAGCGGACGCAACAGGTGCTGGCGATTGAGCAGCCGCATCGCGACCGATTCGCCCCCCACGACCGGAACGCAGGTGATTCGCACTTCATGGCCGCTCATCGCGTCGGGTAGCGACAGCCGGCCTTCCTTGGGCTGAAATGGATTCGAAATGTCGAGTTCGGCCATCACTTTAAGCTGCGACACCAGAGGATGCGCCAGATCGCGATGCAAGCGACAATAGTGTTCCAGCCGGCCATCGATCCGAAAGCGCACTTCCATGTCGTCCGCGCCGAGCGAATCGATATGCACGTCCGTCGCCCGAGCTTCAATCGCGCGCGAGAGCAGCGCCACGGCCCTCGATCCGTCGGCTTCGGCGAGAGTCGTTTTGGGCTCTTGAAAATCGATCGGCTCGTCACGACCCGTTGGGGCGAGGTCTTTGGTTGCCCTTTTCAAATGGGGCAAGGTCAAATTGGGGCTCGGAGGCTCTTTGAGGCTCAACACCGGGCAAGTAGCCTGCCGCACGACGGCTTCGGCCACGCTCCCCATCAGCACGCGTCGCAAACCGGTGCGACCTGCGGTCGCCATCACGATCAAGTCGACCTGTTCCTGTTCCGCCAGCCGGACGATTTCCGCCGCGGGGTCGCCGTGCAAAGCGCGAAATTCATGGGCCACGGATTTCTCATTACCCGAGACGTTGCTTAGCAGCGCAAGGAGTGCCGCTTCGTCGTTCGCCAAATCGCCGTCGGGCGGCGGAACGGTTCCGACCCCGGCAGTCAGCCCTGGCTCGACGTGCGCCACCAGCAACCTGGCGTCGGCCTGCTTCGCGAAGCTGACGGCGTAACGCAGGGCGGCGTTGCTGGCCGGTGAAAAGTCGGTCGGAAAAAGAATTTTATTAGCCATCTCTGAAGCCGCTCATGGCGCCGCGCGCCGTGTGTTGATTTCACCCTATCGCGCTTTGGAAAATGGAATGGCGGCCGCCAACGCGGTCTCGTCGGGCTCTGCAGTATCGACATCGAGTTGATAAATGCTCTGTACCGTCACGTTCGCCCCGACTAGAACGATGCGTGGAGAATTTGACATCACGCCTCCACGGGAAGGACGATGACCGCGCGCATCGTACCGCGAATCACGCGTTCGGCCGTGGTGCCGAACAGCAGTTTTTCGATTTTGCCGCGGGTGCCGAATTTGCCCATCAAGATCGCATCGACTTGGAAGTCCTCGGCCTTTCGCAGGATCTCGAGGAAGGGAACCCCCTCGGAGATGATGGTTTGCACTTCCACGCCGGCAGCCGTCGGGTTTTTCAAGTCGTCTAGCTCACGTTCCGCGCGGGCCCGCATGGCCTGGAGCACGGTTTCGCGCGAGCCCAGGCCGAGCCCGCCGACGAATTCCGCCAACGATGGGTCGATCACATGCTGCAAAATAACCGCCGCATCGTCGCCGCGAGCCAATTGCAGAGCCTGATCGAATACGCCCCGCGAAATGGGCGAGAAGTCGACCGGCACCAAAAGCGTATTCAGCTCGAACATGCGGACTCCCTCAATGCGGCCGGCCTTCGGCGGCGATGTTTCCGGGCGTCAGGGCGTAGCGGTACAGCGCCGCCGCGGTGCTTTTTCGCGGAAGCTCCGCGCGATCGACCAAATAAACCTTGCCGCCCTGCGTGAGCGTATCTATGGTGGCGCGGTTCAGCAATTCTTCGGATTCCGCGCTGCTTGCGCCTGCCAAGCGGATCTGCTCGGCGACGGGGTCGAAGGTACCCCATTCCTGCGCGCCGCGCGCTATGAACAAACTCTCCACGCGCCCTTCGGCGGCTCCGCGCAGAATCGCAGGGAGCTCGTAGGCGCTTCGGTTGGATTCTGCCTGTTCGTGCGCGCGACGCAGCGCCTTTTTCCTCGGATGTTCGAATCGCGGCTGAAGTATCTCCCACGCCAGACGATGCAATTCGTGGTCGTTCATCGTATCCGGGCTGCCGTAAACGTGTACGTCTTCCAAATGCGGGTAAGAGTTGGCCTTGCGATAGATTGGGAACAAATAATCCACGCCGACGAACACCAGCGGCAGCCGCTTTTCGTGCAAGAATGGGTGCAACGCCTTGTCGACCAGGCGGAAGTACTCCAAGATCTCTTCTTTCGCAACGTCGGATGCGCCCCCTTGGCCGTGAATCGCCCGCAGGTGGGCTCCGCCCGGCTTGTTCACGAACAAATGCGCCTGATACATCTGCTGCGGCGGCTGGTAGTTCAGGGCTTCGGCAATGTTCGGGGGCAGCCCTTCGACCTCAACCACGTGCTCGCTGAAGCGGTCGCCCCACAGCAGTCGCACGTGCTTTTGGCTCACGGCCAGCACGTAAAAGGCGCCGTCGCCCACCAGCAGCGGCACCAGTGGCGTGATGTAGAACTGTCGAGAGACCACCGCCAGTTCGTCGAAGGGAATGGGTGTGCGGAACGCGCGAAACACGCTCGGCGCCAGAAAGATTGCCAGGCCCGAGCGACGGTCTTTCCAGAAGGCGACATCCGTCAGCAAGGTCCGCGCCGGCTCGAGTTGCTCGCGCACCTGGACGCTGCCGTGTCCGCGCTCGAGCAGTTGTTTCTCGGCTTGCCGTAAAAGATTCTTCAAACGGATCGGATCCTGCCGCGAATCATCTCCCTGCCAATGCGTGGGCAGATAGACGGAAACTACATCGCCGCAGGCGCTTTGGAGCAGGTTGTCGAGGTCGTTTCGAGTAGGAATTTCCATGAATTATCTGCCTAATCCGCATGACCAAGAATGCATCAGCGTCTTTCTTCTCCTCGGGACCAATACGCAATCTCCATGCCAAGCGTAGCCGGCTCTTCGGATAACGGCTCGGAAGCCGCGGCCGGCTGACAAAGACCGCCGGAATTGCGAAATAGCCCTCGATCTGTCAGAGGATTTTGGTCCTGAAACGACGTTCGCCGGGTTCTCGTCTCAAAACCAAAATGAACTGTGCCCGATGGGGGCACAACCGCGCGTTTTCGCACAGTCTCCGGGCCGCAAAAAAGCCCGACTCCCGAAGGCAAACTGGAGATGGTCAGTCGGGAAACAAGCCAAACAAAAACTTTGTTCCTAGGCGACGGCATCAACGACGCCCGGTCCCTGACCGCCGCGACCGTGGGCGTGGCGTTTGGCCAAAATAGCGACGTCACCAGCGAAGCGGCCGGGGCGGTGATCATGGACAGCTCGTTGCAGCGGGTCGACGAGTTTTTCCACATCAGCCGCCGAATGCGCCACATCGCCCTGGAAAGCGCCTTGGGGGGCATGACGCTGAGCGTCATCGGAATGGGTTTCGCCGCCGCCGGGTTGCTGCCACCGGTGGCCGGTGCGACTCGCCACTAAGTAAGCGATTACTCATCGCATGTCAGAAATATCGGCGGCGACGGCCGGTGGCTTCGGGATATAATTGTGGTGAGGTTCAGTTGGCACGCCGGCGGCCTGGCAAAGGTCGCGCCGATCGTGCCAGCAAAGGAGCTTTCCATGAAACGACGAGAATTCTTGGCCACGACAGCGGCCGCCGCACTGTCCGGGAGTTTGCTTTCGAACCGCCAATCCGCCGCGGGAGAGCCTATCGTCGGGCCGGATTCCCGTTCGGAGTGCCGCACTTACCCTTCGCCGCAACAAGCCATGCTGGCGCCGCGCGAGAAAGAGGTGTTTGTCACGGCGCTGCGCGTCGGCATCAATGCGAACCAGCCCGACTACTTGGCCACCGTCGATGCCGATCCCGACTCGCACACCTATGGCAAAGTTGTCAATCGGGCGATCATGCCCAACGTCGGCGACGAACTGCATCACTTCGGCTGGAACGCGTGCAGCAGTTGCCACGGCGATCCGCGAAGATCGCGCCGCTTTTTGATCGTGCCGGGTCTGCGTTCGGGGCGGATTTATGTGGTCGACGCGCTGCGGCCGCGCGACTTGACGTTGCCCAAAGTGATCCAGCCCGCGGAGATCGTGGCGAAAACCAACTTGAGCGCGCCGCACACCGTGCATTGTTTGCCCGACGGACAGATCATGCTCTCGATGCTGGGCGATGGCCAGGGCAACGCGCCCGGCGGATTCTTGCTGCTCAACGACAAATTCGAAGTTGCCGGCCGCTGGGAACCCGCGGACAGCGGTCTCGAATTCAACTACGATTTTTGGTTTCAGCCCCGGCACGACGTGATGGTCTCGAGCGAATGGGCCGCGCCCAAGACGTTTCAGGCCGGTTTCGATGTGAAAGATGTCGAGGCCGGCAAGTATGGCCGGTCGCTCTGTTTTTGGAATTGGACCGAGAAAAAATTGATCAAGAAAGTCGATCTTGGCCCGCAGGGAATGATCCCCTTGGAGGTTCGCTTCCATCACGCTCCCGACAGCAAGCACGGCTTCGTCGGCGCGGCGCTCAGCAGCACGCTCTGGCACTGGTTCGAAAAAGATGGCCAGTGGCAAGTCGAGAAAGTAGTCGAGGTGCCGTCGGTCGAAACCAAGGGCTGGCCCTTCGCGGTGCCGGGGTTGATTACCGATCTGTTGATCTCGCTGGATGACCGGTTTCTGTACTTTTCCAATTGGCTCCACGGCGACGTTCGTCAATACGACATTAGCAACCCTTCAATACCGAAGCTGGTCGGCCAACTGTGGCTGGGAGGCGTGCTGGAAAAGCCCAACTCCGATTCTGCGAGGCTTCGCGGCCGCGATTTCGTGGGCGGGCCGCAGATGCTGCAGCTCAGCCTGGATGGCAAGCGATTGTATGTCACCAATTCGCTGTTCAGCAGTTGGGACAATCAGTTTTATCCGGCCATGGCCAAGCAAGGCTCGACGATGTTGCAGATTGATTGCGACACCCAGCGCGGTGGCCTGAAACTAAATGAAAAATTCGTGGTCGACTTCGGCGATGAGCCGCTGGGCCCGGCCCGGGCCCACGAAATGCGGTTCCCCGGCGGCGACTGCACATCCGACATCTGGATCTGAACTCCTCGGCAAGGCACGATATGGAAAAATCCGTCGTCGATTTCGAGCGGCGTGACGAAATTGGTCTGATCACGCTCAACAATCCGCAGAAGCGCAACGTGCTCTCGCGCGCCGCGTTATCGCAACTTCGCGAGCGGCTCGACGCCGCCGAGGCCGCCGCGGAAATCAAGTGCGTGATTCTCAGAGCCGCCGGTCCCGTGTTCAGTGCTGGGCACGACCTGCGCGAGATCATTGACGCGACCGAGGCCGAGCGTCTCTCGCTTTTCGAGCTGTGCACCCAAACCATGCAAACGATTCGCGGACTCTCGATGCCCGTGATCGCCGAAGTGCAAGGCACGGCCACCGCGGCCGGTTGCCAATTGGCCGCCACCTGCGACCTGATCGTCGCCGCCGAAGAGGCCAGCTTCGCCACGCCGGGCATAAAAATCGGCTTGTTCTGCTCCACTCCCGCCGTGGCCCTTTCGCGTGCCGTCAAGCCGAAGAAGGCGATGGAAATGCTGCTCACCGCCGAACCCATTTCGGCCCGCGAGGCCGAGCGGATCGGCCTGGTCAATCGGGTCGTGCCGCGCCAGCAGTTGGCCGAGGTGACGTTTCAGCTCGCCAGGCAAATCGCAGCCGCCAGCCCCTACACGCTGGGATTGGGCAAACGGGCCTTTTACGAACAACTGGCCCTCGACACCGAGCGGGCCTACCAGTTCACCGAAGAGATCATGGTCGAAAACGCCCGCGCCCCCGACGCCCTGGAAGGCATGCAGGCTTTTTTGGAGCACCGTCCGCCGAAATGGGGCAAGGCATAGCTCAACTTGTTACCTGCTGATTTTGGCCCTAAACTAGAGACTCGCCAGGTCGTTACTCGTCAGGACGCGAATTTCGAGGGTCGGTTCAAATGGCTACCGCCATGGATCGCAAATTGTGGGCTCAGTGGCAACAAGAAATCGAAAAAACCCCGCCCAGTCCCCGGCCGGCGACCACCGTCAGCGGCATGCCGATCGAACCGCTCTACACGCCCGATAACCTGGAAGGTTTTGAGTATGAAACGGAGCTGGGCTACCCCGGGCAGTTTCCCTACACGCGCGGCATTCACGCCAGCATGTATCGCGGCCGGCTGTGGACGATGCGGCAGTTTGCCGGCTTTGGCACCGCGCGGCAGACCAACGAGCGGTTTCGCTTTCTGGTCGAGAAAGGCCAAACGGGCCTGAGCACCGCCTTCGACCTGCCGACCTTGATGGGCTTGGACAGCGACGATCCGCGGTCGCTCGGTGAGGTCGGCCGGCTGGGAGTGGCCGTGGACACGATCGACGACATGCGGCAGCTTTTCAGCGAGATCGACATCGGCAAGCTGTCAGTCTCGATGACGATCAACGCACCGGCGGTGGTCGTGATGGCCTTTTATCTGGCCAATGCCCAGGATCGGGGCTTTGAGTGGCGACATCTGCGCGGCACGATCCAGAACGACACGCTCAAGGAGTTTCACGCGCAGAACGAAATCTATTTTCCGCCCGAGCCCTCGGTGCGGCTGGCGATCGATTTGATCGAGTTTTGCACGCATCACGTGCCGCAATGGAACCCCGTGTCGGTCAGCGGCTACCACATTCGCGAGGCCGGCTCGACGGCGGCCCAGGAATTGGCCTTCACGCTGGCCGACGGTTTTCACTACATCGATCAGTGTCTGGCCCGCGGGCTGAAAGTCGATGATTTTGCGCCGCGGCTGAGTTTCTTTTTCAACGCGCACAACGATCTTTTCGAAGAAGTGGCCAAGTACCGGGCCGCGCGCGCCGTCTGGGCCGATCGGCTGCGAAATCACTATGGCGCTCGGAACGAGGCCTCGTGGAAACTGCGTTTCCATGCCCAAACCGCCGGCTGTTCGCTCCAAGACAAGCAACCCGAAGTCAATCTGATCCGCGTGGCTTACCAGTCGCTCGCGGCCGTACTCGGCGGATGCCAATCGCTGCACACCAACAGCATGGACGAGACGCTGGCGTTGCCCTCGGAACACGCCGTCACGCTGGCTCTGCGCACGCAACAGGTGTTGGCTCACGAAACGGGCGTCGCCAACACGGTCGATCCGTTGGGCGGCAGCTATTTTGTCGAATCGCTCACGCGGCAGATGCAACAAGAAGCCCACCGCTATTTCGACGCCATCGAGCAGTTGGGTGGAATGTTGGCGGCCATTGACCGGGGCTTCTTCCGTCGCGAGATCGCCGAAGCCGCGTTTGCTTATCAGCGCGAAGTCGACGCCAAACACAAACTGATTGTGGGCGTCAACGCCTACCAGGAACCCGACGAAAAGCCGCTCGAAATCCTGACCATCGATCACGCGGTGGAAAGCGAACAAATCGAGTCGCTCAAGCGCGTCAAAAACCAGCGGAGCAACGACGAGGTGCGCCGCACGCTCGATGCCGTGCGCCGTGCGGCCGCGGCGCATGAAAACGTGATGCCGACTTTGCTCGAAACCGTGCGGGCTCGCACGACCGTCGGCGAAGTCATGCACGCCCTGGCCGACGTGTACGGCCGCTGCGATTCGGCCGTCGTGTGAAATGAGCCAAGGCCCACGCGAACCGCGCACCGCTGGCGGACGACCCAAAATCACCGCGCCATCGCAACCACTTAAGATTCAACAAAGGCATACCTGGATGGATAACCAACCTCCCTTGCGGATCGTCTTGGCAAAAGTCGGGCTGGACGGCCACGATCGTGGGGTGAAAGTCGTCACGCGAGCGCTGCGCGATGCCGGCTTCCATGTGATCTATCCCGGGCTGTGGCAATCGCCCGAGAGCGTGGTTCGCACGGTGGCCGATGAAGATGCCGACTGGTTGGGCATCAGCCTGCTGAGCGGCACCCACATGACGCTCGTGCCCCGGATCATGCAAATGCTTCAGGCGGCCGGCTTGCGCCACGTCGGCGTGTTGGTGGGCGGAATCATTCCCGAGGCCGACGTTCCCAAGCTGTTGGCGGTGGGGGTGGCGCGGATTTTCGGGCCCGGCACGCCGCTCGGCGAAATCATCGAGTTTCTGCGCGCCCAGGGGAGCCGGACGCATGCTTGACGAACTGCTCGCTCGGTTCCAGGCCCGCGATCGATTGGCACTTGCCCGGCTGCTGACGCTGGTCGCGCGTGGCGAACAATTAGAAGCCATCCGCGCGGCTCTGTCGCCCAAAAACGAGACCACGCCGGTCGTGGCGATTACCGGCAACGCGGGGGTGGGGAAGAGTACGCTGGTCGGCAAATTGGCCGAAGTGCTCCGGGCCGAGGGCAAATCGGTCGCCATCTTGGCTTGCGATCCCCAAAGCCCGTTGACTGGAGGGGCCCTGCTGGGCGACCGGGCGCGGATGCCCACCCATCCCGAAGATCCAGGACTCTACATCCGCAGCCTTGCCGCCCCCAGCGGCCACCAGGCCGTGGCCCAGCATGTGGACCTGATGATCCGCATGGTCGCCCAGTTTGGCTTCGACGTGATCGTCGTCGAGACCGTCGGAGCCGGCCAGGGCGATATCGCGGTGCGCGAATTGGCCGACGTGGTCGTGCTGCTGGTGCAGCCTGAATCGGGCGATGACCTGCAATGGGAAAAAGCCGGCTTGCTGGAAATCGCGGATGTCGTCGTGATCCACAAAGCCGATCTGCCGGGGGCCGAACGGCTCGAGTCTCAAGTCCGAGAACTCTTAAGCCTGCCGGGCTGTCGAGAGATCGCGGTGTTGCGCGTCAGTTCCGCCAAGCAAACCGGTTTGACGGAATTGTGGTCCACGATCGCCTCTTGTCCCCGGCGAAGCACGCTTATCGAGCCCGACGGGCAAGTTCTGTTGCGCCATGCCCAACAGGTGCTCGCCGAGCGATTTCAGGATCGCGCCGGAAGCGTCGGCCACGTGGTCGACCGTTGGAAGCGCCACGAACTCGACGTAACGCAAGCGGCCGACGAGTTGCTGCACGTCCTGGCGCGGTAGCGGCGCCAGCTTGCGAGTCAAATCATGTCGGTGGACCGTGCTGCCGGGCACAACCGATGCACCACGGCGTGTGTGGCAGGGCCTGGAGCCTTCGTTTGGGAATCTCCCGGCCACAATTCTGGCAATTGCCATACGTGCCATCTTCGATTCGCTCGAGCGCCGCCTCGACATCTTCCAGCATCCGCTCTTCGTTCTGCGCGATCGAGATCTCTTCATCGACGCCCTCGTTAGCGACGTCGGCAGGGTGCGTGGGCATCGTGGATACTTCACCCGGCGCCATCAAATCTTCGCGCAGCGCTTCTTCGGCCATATTCACTTCCCGCATCAGACGGCGCCTTAGTTCGAGCAAGCGGGGCTTGTAGGCAGCCTGTTGGTGTCGTTCCATGCGTCGGCTCCTTCAGTCGTGCTGGTTTTTCGAAAACGCGATCGGTACTATCTTGTCGGAATCTGGGGCAAATTATTCGAACCGTTGACTCTCTATACAATTATTGCAAAGAACGCGCCACGAGTAATCGCGACCGGCAAAGCGGCATATCATCTTGGTCGGCCGACGCCCAATGCGACCGCGAATTAGCCGGAGTCCGCCATTCGACGCGCCCCCCCCGGCGTGGGGAATCTAAGAAGCACGCCGGGAGCATACCAGTATCGGACTCGGCGAGTTTGAACTGACGAAATAGGGTCCGGTTCAACCCCAAAAAAGGCACTTGACTATGTAGTATGGTACAGGGTGTAGCATTCCCACGAGGGCTGGAGGCGTGATGCGATGAAGCCACTGACTATTGGACAGCTTGCCCGCCGTGGCGGGGTCGGCGTTGAAACCGTGCGGTTCTACGAGAGAGAGGGGCTGCTGGAAGAACCAGCCCGCAAAGAATCGGGCTATCGGCAATACCAGGAGGACGTGGTTGCCCGACTGCGGTTCATCAGAAGAGCTAAGGAACTTGGGTTCTCGCTCAAGAACATCAAAGAACTGCTGGCCTTGCGAGTCGATCCCACGATGACCTGTGCGGAGGTCAGAAGCCGGGCGGAGGCCAAAGTTGAGGATGTGGAAGAGAAAATACAGGCCTTGCAGCGGATCAAGAAAGCGCTCAAGAAACTGACGATGAACTGCAGGGGGCGTGTCCCGATCAGCGAATGCCCGATTCTGGAGGCACTGGAGCCCCAGGAGGCCGACTGATGCCATAAAG
>JACQFF010000298.1 GCA_016200205.1 Planctomycetia bacterium | reverse complement strand
TGCAACCCCCGGTGCCTCTTTGACGAATGCCGAAAATGTGTTTTCCTCGGGAATTCGAGGGTTAACCGTTCCAAAAAGTGCAAAAGTCGAACTAAGAGCGTATCCGAGAACCGCGCGGAGAAGGGGACAGTCCCATTTTGCTCCCCGACCATCCTGCGGATGGCGCCCGCCGCAAAATCGGGACAGTCCCCGACGGTCTTCGGATAGGCTCTAAGGCGGGAGGCGGCGGGCCGGAGAAAAATAGTCCTCGATAACTTGCAGCCTATTTTTCGTCGTCGGGTTTTCGTGGTGACTGTTCCGAACGAAAGGCAAGGAAGCCTCGATGAATCGACGCGATCGACTGGCAATCAAGGTCGGTGGTTTTTTAGCGGCCAGCACCATCCGCGCGTGGATGTCGACGCTCGACTACAAAGCCGCGCTCTACGATCCCACGATCGATCCGGTCGACGAGCGCAATCGGGGTCAGAAGATTTATATTTTCTGGCACGAGAACATCCTCTTTCCGCTCTATTTGCGCGGACATTGCAACCTGGCGATGCTCTTGAGCCGCCACCGCGACGCCGACTTGCTCACGGAGGTTGCCAATCTATTGGGCTTCGCGTTCGTGCGCGGCTCGACCGGACGCGGGGGCGGCACGGCGCTGCGAGAGCTGCTGCGCAAAAGCCGGCACATGAACTTGACGATCACGCCCGACGGTCCGCGCGGGCCGCGCCGCGTACTGGCGCCAGGAGCGATTTACCTTTCGTCCAAACTCGGCCTGCCGCTAGTCGCCTTGGGATTGGGCTACGATCGGCCGTGGCGATTGCGAAGCTGGGATCGCTTTGCGATACCCAGGCCCTATTCCCGCGCCCGTGGCGTCGTCAGCCCGCCGATGGTCATTCCGCCGAACTTGGATCGCGACGGTGTGGAACACTATCGTCTTCAAGTCGAACAGATGCTCAACCGCCTGACCAACGAGGCCGAAGCCTGGGCCGAAGCCGGCACCCCCAAGATCGACGAAGTTCCCGTCCGCCGCCAAAGAGGCTGGCGGCAAACGCACAAACGCGCTCCGCACCAACTGCCGGCGGCCCATATCTCGCTACCCGCACCTGCTTTGGCCGGACCCGCGAAAGCGCGCAACGGATAATGAGTGTTTCTAAGCCGATTCAATCTCCTGATTCCCCCATGAGTCGAACGGGTCATTTCGTGCTCTGAATTGATGAATGGGCCGGCCCAATCGCCGTATTTCCGCGGTTTTGGGAACTATCTTTTAATGGGTAGCCACTGGTCGGCGACTCCCAGGTTGGCTGGCGGAATTCCATGAAACGGCGTACACAGCGGATAGAGCGCCTGGCACGCTCCGAGGACGGACTAACCGCGACTGAGTACGCGGTCATGTTGGCCCTCATCATCATGGTGTGCATCAACGCGGTTCAGACTCTAGGATGTACCGCGAAGATGACGTTCATCAACGTCGCCAATTCGATGTAGCCTTGAGTTTCGCGCCGCGGGGGCAATAGGAAGGTTAAGCAGTTCTGATTCTTCTTTGTCTCCCCGACGCCCCTTCGTCTCCGCCTGTCGTATAATGGCATCCAGGACCGGACAGACGTCGCGCTATCAGCAATCCGCTTCACGCCAGCGGCCGCACCATGTACGAGCGATTCACGGACCACGCCCGAAAAGTGATGCAACTGGCCAATCAAGAGGCCCTGCGATTCAATCACGAATCCACGGCACCGGACTTTCACCCGCTTGCAATTTTAAGAGCAAACGGACACAACCCCAACCGCGGCACTTGCAAGCAGCGTTTCACCGCCGCTCGACTTCGGCCAGCTCAGCCGAACCGCGGCTTAGCGTCGCACTGACCGATAGGTTTTGTCCGGCCGCTCTACGGGGTGCTCCAGTCCGCCGCTAGCGTTCTAGCCCGCGCTACACACTGCGGATATGATTGGATACAAGGGCTTCCGCTTCCCTCGCTCCTCAAAAGAACACCCCGCACCGGCCCTTAAAAAGATGGCACTGGACGACCTCTATTCAACGCCCGCCGATTCCGCCGTCGAGCGGGTGTTGTCGGTCTCTGAATTGACCGATCAGATCAAGGGAGTGCTGGAGGGGCAATTTCCATCGGTGTGGGTCAGCGGCGAGATTTCGAATTTCTCGCGGCCCCAATCGGGCCACTGCTATTTGACGCTCAAAGACGATCTGGCGCAAATCCGAGCCGTGCTGTGGCGCAATGCGGCCAGTCGGGTGCGGTTCGATCTGCACGATGGGCTGGAAGTCATCTGTCAGGGCTCGCTCGATGTCTACGCGCCGCGCGGTAGCTACCAGTTGGTGATCCAGCGCATCGAGCCCAAGGGTTTGGGGGCGCTGGAGCAAGCTTTGCGATTGCTGCGCGAGCGATTGGCGGCCGAAGGGCTGTTCGAAGCGGCCCGCAAGCGACCCTTGCCAAAATTTCCACGGCGGATCGCGTTTGTCACCAGTCCCACGGGGGCCGCGATTCGCGATTTCTTGGAAGTTTTGCGACGCCGTTGGCGAGGAGTGGACGTGCTGGTCGTGCCAGTGCGCGTGCAGGGGGAAGGCGCTGCCGCGGAAATCGCCGCCGGCATCGAACTGGTCAATCGCCTGGCCCAAGAGGTTGACGTGCTGGTGGTGGGGCGCGGCGGCGGCAGCTTGGAAGATCTGTGGGCCTTCAACGAAGAGATTGTCGTGCGGGCGATTTTCGCTTCGCGCATTCCAGTGATTTCGGCCGTCGGACATGAAATCGACGTCACCCTCGCCGATCTGGTAGCCGACGTTCGGGCGCTGACGCCGAGCGAAGCCGCGGAACTGGTCGTTCCGACCGGCGATGAAATCGCGGCCCTTCTCGAACGTCAGGGACAGCGGCTGGCCGGCGCGTTGCGCAACCGCGCCGCGGCAGCGCGGACACGGCTCGATGCACTGGCTGCTCGCCGCGTGTTTCGCCGTCCACTCGAACGCGTGCAACTGCTCGAACGTCGACTGGACGAATTGCAAGCTCGTGGTCAGCGGGCAGTCGTGCGGCATGTGCAGACTGCAACCAGCCTGGTCGGCGCTAAGGCTGGACAACTGGAATCCCTCAGCCCGCTAGCCGTGCTGGGGCGCGGCTATAGCCTGACCACCCGGCTCGATGACGGTCAACTCGTCCGCTTCGCAAGACAAATGACAATCGGCGATCGATTGCGCACGCGACTCACTGACGGCGCAGTGACGAGTCGCGTGGAGAGCGTCGAGGAAACAACAGATGACATATCAGCAGGGAGACCATCACAGTGACCGCGAAAGACGCGAGCGAATCCGCCTCCGACCAACCGACGTTCGAAGAAGCGCTGGCGCAGTTGGACGCGATTGTTCAGGAACTCGAGGAAGGGCAAATCGGCCTGGCCGAGGGGCTCACCCGGTATGAAGATGGGGTCAAATTGTTGAAGCAGTGCTACCAGCTTCTGGAACATGCACAACGGCGGATTGAATTGTTAAACCGTGTCGACTCTGAGGGTCATGTGCATAGTGAACCTTATGACGAAGGGGCGCTCTCTCTGGAAGAAAAGGCGCACGCCCGGGGCCGGCGCCGCTCGAGCAGAAAAAACTCGGATCCAAATCCTCTACCCGCCCAGGACGAGATAGACGAAGGGGGGCGCCTGTTTTAGAATGGTTTTCTGCAAGTCTTACGTTCTGCGTCACAACCATTCTTATTTTGTGAGTTTCGATGGCAGCCTCTGGGACGGTCGAGAGCGGTTCTTTTTCGCTCGAAAGTTACAGCCATGATGTGCGCACGCGCGTCGATCGCGCGCTGGCGGAATACACCGCGTTCGGCAGCGGCTGTCCGGATCACTTGCGCGAAGCGATTCGCTACAGCCTGCTCGCGCCCGGCAAGCGGCTGCGGCCGATGCTGGTGCTGATGGCGGCTGAAGCGTGCCGGGGAAATCGCGACGCGGCGATGCCCGCGGCTTGCGCGGTGGAGATGATTCACACGTATTCGCTAATTCACGATGACCTGCCGGCGATGGACGACGACGATCTGCGGCGCGGTCGGCCGACGTGTCACAAAGCTTTCGGCGAAGGCACCGCCATTCTCGCCGGCGATGCGCTGTTGACGTTGGCCTTCGAAGTTCTGGCTCGAGACATTCATCCGCCCGCGGTAGCCGCCGAATGTTGTCGAGTGTTGGCTCAAGCCGCCGGCGCCACCGAGCTGGTCGGCGGACAAGCCGATGATTTGAACGAACAATTTTCGTCCGGCCAATTGGAAACGCTGGAATCGATTCATCGCCGCAAGACCGGCGCGATGTTTTTGGTCTCGCTGCGATTGGGCGCGCTCGTGGCCGGCGCCGGCGCCGCCGAGCGGACCGCGTTGGACGATTACGGCGCGCGGCTCGGCCTGGTATTTCAAATCACCGATGACTTGCTCGATGTGCGCGGCGACGCCGCGGCGATGGGCAAACGGGCGGGAAAAGACTCGGGCCGCGGAAAACTCACGTTCCCAGGCATTCTGGGCGTCGAGGAAAGCGTGCGCCGAGCGGAACGACTCGTCACCGAAGCCCGCGCCGCGCTCGAACCGTTGGGACCGCACGCCGAAGCCTTACGAGCACTGGCTCACTATGTTCTCGAGAGGAAACATTGATGGACAAGTTGCTTTCCAAAATCGAGTCGCCGCGCGACTTGCAGGGCCTGTCGATCGCCGAACTCGAACAACTGGCCGCCGAAATGCGCGAGGTGCTTTGCAATTTGGTTTCCAATCGCACGGCGCATTTCGCCTCGAACCTGGGCGTGGTCGAACTCTGCTTGGCGCTGCACACCACCTTTGATTTCAGCCGCGACCGGCTCATTTGGGACACCGGCCACCAAATCTATCCGCATAAGCTTATCACCGGTCGCTACCATGAGTTCGCCACCATGCGCACCAAGGGCGGCCTGATGGGCTACCCCAATCCGCACGAAAGCCAGTACGACTTGTTCATGACTGGCCATGCCGGCTCGAGCGTTTCGACCGCCTTGGGACTCAAGACCGGCGACGACCTGATGCCCGGCCAAAGCGACCGCCACTCGGTGGCGGTCATCGGCGATGGAGCATTTCCCTCGGGAATCGTGTACGAAGCGATGAACAACGCCGGCGGCCTGCGCAAAAATCTGCTGATGATTCTCAACGACAATCAAATGTCGATCTGCCCGCGCGTGGGCGGCTTGGGCGAATATCTCGATCGGCTGCGGATCAACACGTTCTACACCGGCCTGAAGAGCGAAGTGCTCAAGGTTCTCAATAGAGTGCCCCTGTTCGGCGATCCGGCCGAGCGGTTTCTGGCTCAGGTCAAAGAATCGATCAAAGCCGGCTTGCACGGTGGAATGCTGTTCGAGGAACTCAACTTTCGCTACATCGGCCCGGTCGACGGCCACAACATCCAGCAATTGCGCAAGTACCTGGACATGGTCAAGGACGTCCCGGGTCCGGTGTTGTTGCACGTCGTTACCGAAAAAGGACACGGCTTCAAGCCCGCCGCCGAAGATCCGGTTTTCTTTCACACGCCCGCCCCCTTCACCCGCGAAGACGAAGGCATTGTGGCTTTCAAGAAAAGTTCGTCGAAGGCGTACACCGACATCGTCAGCCGGGCGATTTTCGCCCAGATGGAAGCCAATCCCAAGGTCACCGTGCTAACCGCGGCGATGTGCCAGGGCACCAAACTGGAGGCTGTTCGCAAGGCATTCCCCGACCGCTTCTTCGACACGGGCATCTGCGAATCGCACGCCGTGGCCTTCGCCGCCGGCCAGGCCAAGGCCGGTTTGCGGCCGGTGGTCGATATCTACAGCACCTTCCTGCAGCGCAGCTACGATCAGATTTTTCAGGAAGTGGCGCTGCAGAACCTGCCGGTGACCTTCCTGCTCGATCGCGCGGGCTTGACCGGCCCCGACGGACCGACCCACCACGGCATGTTCGATTTGGGATACATGCGCGTGTTTCCGAATATGGTCGTCATGGCGCCGGGCGACGAGGTCGACGTGCGAGCCATGCTCGAGTTTGCGCTATCGCACGACAGCCCGGTGGCGATCCGCTATCCCAAAACCGCAGCCGAAACGATCGAGGGCGCTCGCACGCCAATCGAGTTGGGCCACGCCGAAGTGATCGACTGGGGCCACGATGGCACGATCATCGCCTGTGGAACTCTGTTGACCAATTGCCTGAAAGCCGCCGCGATCTTGCGCGACGAGAGGCTCGACGTCGGCGTGATCAACGCCCGATTCGTCAAACCGCTCGATACCGAAACCATGTTGCGGGCCATCGGCACTTGTCCGTTTGTAATCACCGTGGAAGAAGCCGCCTTGATGGGCGGTTTTGGCAGTGCGGTGCTCGAAGCGGCCGCCGACGCCGGCATTGACACCTCGCACGTGCGCCGGCTGGGCATTCCGGATCGCTTTATCGAACATGCCGAGCGCGGCGAACAATTGATCGATTTGGGACTGCACGCCGAGGGCATCGCCCTGGCCTGCCGGCAACTGGCCGAACGGCTCGACATAAAATCACCCGATCGGCACCGCGTCAGTTAAACAAATCTGGACGGTGCGGCGGCAAAGTGCGGGCCAAGATGACGCGTCGTGGGATGCCTCAACCAGTCGTCAGTGCCGCTTCGCGAATGCATCTGGCCACGGTCTTTCGCGCTTCCCCCTGCCCGGTCGATCTTCTATGATCGAATTCATGGATCCTCGACGTGCCACGTCCGCCGGCAAACGACTCAAGCTCATCCTGCTCAGCGCCGGCGAGCGCGCGGAATTGGCCATGCATGCCGAGCGGTTGCTACCGCTCATCCAAAGCCAGGCTGACGTTCACGTGCGCGATCTGAGCCTGGGCGAAGATCTCTCGCAGCTGGAGTTCGACCTGGCAGTCGTAGTCGGCGGCGACGGCTCGATTCTCCGTGCCGTTCATCAAATGGGGCGACGGCAACGGCCGATACTGGGCGTCAATCTAGGAAAACTAGGGTTCCTGGCAGATCTGTCGCCGGACGAGTTTATCGCCGAGCTTCCGACCATCTGTTCCGGACAATTGCCTTCGTGCGAGCACCTGATGTATGAGTGCAGCGTGACGCGCGGCGAACGGGTTGTGCACGCGGGGTTGGGCCTCAACGAGGTCGCGGTGCTAGCCGGTCCGCCGTTTGCGATCTTGGACATCGATCTTTACGTTGACTCGGAATTGGTAACGACTTATAGTTGCGACGGTTTGATCCTCAGCACGCCGGTCGGCTCGACGGCCCACAGCCTTTCGGCGGGCGGACCGATCTTGCGGCAGGATTTGCAGGCGTTCGTGATTTTGCCGATCAGTCCTCACACCTTGACCAACCGCCCGGTGGTCGATTCGGCCGATCGGATCTACGAGTTAGTGATTCCCAACCCACATGAGGGCACGTCGATCGTGGCCGATGGGCGCGTGGTGTGCCAGGTTGAGCCTGGAGATCGGGTACGAATCGAGCGCTCGGATGCGCGGTTCCAACTCGTTGCCCTTCCCGGCCATAGCTACTACCGCACGCTACGCGAAAAGCTCGGCTGGGGCGGCCGGCTGAAAATGAAAACATGACGTGGGATTTGGGGCTAAGGGACGACTCAAAAATAACTTCGGCATTTTGATTTCCCTCACCCGGCCCTCTCCCAGAGGGAGAGGTGTTTGCGGACGAAGTTATTTTTGAGTCGTTCCTAAGGAACGGAAGCCGGAGAAAAGTAGTGCTCTGAAACCTCCCATACGCAGTTCCCAGCTTCGGCCTGTTTTAAAAGTTCGCCATGACTCGAAAGGATGCGAGTATGTTGAAGTTTTTTCCCTGTTTGCTGTTGGCCTTCGCCGCCCTGTCGGGCATGCCGCAATCGTGGGCGGATGACCAGGCCGACGAACCGGCCGAGGCGCCGGCGCCGTTCGGTGGTGTCACGTACGATCTCGAATACCGCTTCACGCCCGGCGAGGTGCTGCGCACGGAAATCGTGCACCGGGCGACCGTGCAAACCTCAATCCAGGGCACCAGCCAGACCGCCGAAACGCTCAGCAAATCGATCAAAAAC
>JACQFF010000297.1 GCA_016200205.1 Planctomycetia bacterium | reverse complement strand
CAGCGGCCCGCAACCGACCGCCCGCACCATGCTCTTGGTGCGCCGTTACAACCTCGAAGAGGACTTGAAGCACAACCCCACCGAGCTGATCGCCAAGTTGCACGAGATCAACCGGCAAAGCCCTTCGGCCGATTCGCTCTATTCGCTGTCCGAGTTGGCATACCTGGCCGGCAAAAAGGCCGAGCCGATGAATCGGCGCCGCGCTTTGCAATTGCATGGCATCGCGGCGGTCAACGCGTACCATTACCTGTTTGACGAACGGTTCGGCCGGCTTCGCAATCCGTACGACCCCGAGTTTCGCGGCGCCTGCGATCTCTACAACGGGGCCTTGGAGAGCACGCTGCGGATCATCAAAAAGCAAGGCGGCCTCGTGCCGGGAGCCACGCACATGCTCCAAGCGGCCAACCAGTCGTGCGAACTGACCATCGTGTTGCGCGGCAACGGTTGGCGAGCGGAAGATCTCGAAAGTTTCCGCTTCGTCTCCGATTATGAAATCAAGGGCTTGCAGAATCAGTATCACACCTACGGTCTCGGCGTGCCGTTGATCGCGGTGCGCAAACAGCACGCCAACCCGAGCGCCGAAGAAAAGTTCTACCCACCGGGATTGAGTTTTCCCGTCACCGCCTTCATGCGCGTGCTGCCCAACCAGGATCAAGGGGGCTCGCATCATGTCGTGCACATCGAGATGCACGATCCGTTGAATACCTCCGACATCAGTGTCGGGCGCCGACGGGTTCCGCTGGAAAGCGATCTGACCACGCCGCTGGCCTACGCGCTCAATCAAAAGCAGTTGCGGAGCCTCGATTCCTCGACGGCCGGCCTGATCGACCCGGCACAAACCGAAAAACTGCAAGGCTTGTACATGCTCGAGCCGTATCAACCGGGAAAAATCCCGGTGCTGATGGTCCATGGCATCTGGTCGAGCCCAATCACCTGGATGGAAATGTTCAACGACCTGCGCGGAGCGCCGGAGATTCGCGACCGTTATCAGTTCTGGTTCTATCTATATCCCAGCGGACAGCCGTTCTGGTACAGCGCCGCGGAGCTGCGCGACGAGTTGGCAAAGGCCCGCCAGATTATCGATCCCTATCACAGACAGCCGGCGCTGGACCAGATGGTTTTGGTCGGCCACAGCATGGGTGGGCTGGTGGCCGAGTTGCAAACCCTCGACAGCGGCAACGATTTCTGGAATATCGTCAGCGATCAGCCGTTTCAGATGGTCAAAGCGTCGGCCGAAACACGGCAAGAGCTCGCTGGCGCTTTCTTCTTCCGCCCGAACCCCTCGGTGCGCCGCGTCATCACCTTGAGCACGCCGTTCCGCGGCAGCCAGATTGCCAACTCAACCACGCGCTGGGTCGCCAGCAAATTGATCAAGCTGCCGCAGTTGTTGGTCAACGATCGCCAGCAATTGCACAAAGACAATCCACAATTGTTCCGCAAATCGAACCTGATCGACGTGGAGACCAGCGTCGACGCGTTGGCCCCCGACTCGCCGATTCTGCCGGTAATGCTCAATGCACGCCGTGCGCCGTGGGTCAAATACCACAACATCGTCGGCCTCATTCCGGACAAAGGACTGGTTGGCCGGGTGGTCGGAGGCAGCGACGGCGTGGTCAGTTTCGCAAGCGCGCACTTGGACAACGTGAACTCCGAGATCGTGGTCAACGCCGACCACCTGACCGTCAACCGCCATCCGCTGAGCGTGTTGGAAGTGCACCGGATATTGCTGGAACACCTGGCCGACGTCGACGGTCTGCCGCCGAGCCGGCTCGACCGGCTGCCGCTGACCGCTTCGGCGAACAATAGCGACTGGGGAAACAATCCCGCGCCCCAAAGTCCCAGTCTGCCGAGCGCTGGATTCTCGTCGGGTAATCCCGCCTTCGGTAGCCCGGGCGTGAACTCGGCGGCTCCTCCCCTGCCCTAGTCCGGATTTCCCAGAACCAAGACACGAAGAGGCAATTGGGCGAACGTGTTTCGCGGATGGCCCGGACAACTTGTTTGAAGCTGTCCGGGAATTCGAAGACGTCCGGGCCACCCGACGTACGATACCCAAATCGCGAAACACCACGCTAAGGTTTCGCCGGCTCTTGGGTTTTTGGCCCGATATCCGAGAAATCGACTTTCGGCGGTGTTTTGGCCGCGGTCTCGACCTGGAAGTATTGCGCCTCTTCGACTCCCGCCAGGCTGGCGTAAAAGCTGCCGGGGAACTGGCGGACCGATTGATTGAGTTGCTGCACGGCGTCGTTGTAGCGGCCGCGCTCGACCGCGACTCGGTTTTCAGTTCCTTCCAGGGCGTCTTGCAACTTCATGAACGATTCGTTCGATTTCAATTCGGGATAGGTCTCGCGCAACACCAACAATCGCGAAAGCGCGCCTTCGATCTGACTGGCCGCGGCGGCTTGTTGGTCGGCGGTCGTCGCCTTTTGATATTGGAAATACGCTTTCCGCGCGTCGGCAATTCCGAGGAACACCTTTTGTTCCTGTCCGGCGGTTCCCTTGACGGTCGCTTCCAGATTCGGGATCAGGTCGTAGCGCCTTTGTAATTGATTTTGGACTTGGGCCCACTGTTGTTTCACGGTCTCGTCGAGCCGAATTGCCCGGTTGTAGCCGGAGAAAATGGCGGTGCCGAGGCCGACTGCGATCAACAACACGACGACCAGGATCCCGATGAGAATTTGCGCGGGTTTCATGCGATCACCTTTTGTTTGTTAGCGCCCGTCCTGATGATCAGGACGGTCGAACCATTTTAGAACCGCCGGGTGAGACTTACCAACTCGCGCCGCCTCCGCCGCCGCCGGAACTCCCTCCACCGCCGAACGAGCCCCCACCGCCGCCGAAGCCGCCGCTCGAACCACCGCTGCTGGTCCAGGAACCAGATGAGCCAGATCGTAACATGTCGTTGAGGATGGCTCCCCAAAAGACGCCCCGGCCCACGTTGCCACCCCAATACGTCCGATACAGTCGACGTTGCCGGGAAACCCAAATGAGAAACAAAAGAGTCAAGAAAGGCACGAATATCATGCACGCGGGGAAGAAGCCCTGCGGACCGGCGCGAGGCATGATCTTTGCCTGCGGCAATCCGCTGATCTTCACGCCCTCGTCGGCCGCCACCTTGTTGACGACCGACAACGTCATCTCATACAGTCCCTCGGCATACTGGCCCTTGCGAAAATACTGCTGAGCAATTTCGCGGCTAAGCGTGCCGTCAAAGCTATCCGGCAGACTTCCTTCCAGCCCATAGCCGGCGTGGATCCGCACTTTTCGGTCTCTGAGAGCAAGGACGATCAGCGCCCCGTTACTCTTCCCTTTCAATCCCAGCTTCCAGTGGTCGTAGTGTCGCTGTGCGAAGCTGAAAATGTCTTCGCCGCCGGTCGTCTCCACCGTCAGCACTTTGATCTGATCCGTCGTCTTTTGTTCCAGCTCTTTGAGCAGAGCTTGCAGGCGCTCGCGCGTGGCGGGGTCCAACACGTGGGCCGTGTCGATCACGAAAGCGCCCGTGTCGGCAATATCGACCACGGCGAGAACCCGCGCGGGAGCCAGGAAAAAGACTCCCGCGCACGTTGCGCAAAATAGGGCGAGGCTCGGGCAGCGTGGATCAAATCGCATCGACAAACTGCCCCAGAGCCTGAACGTCGGCGTAGAGATTCGAGAAGTGTTGCCAAGGCGTGCCATCGGATTGGCCCAGAGCACCCCACACGCCCGGCAGCGAGCGCTCCAGCAGCTTTTCGATTTCCTGCACGACTTGAGCCGCCGGCCGGCCGTCGCGCTGGCCCTTGAGCCAAAGAACTCCGCGCAGCGTGCGAACGAGATGCTCGGTCAGTTCGTGGCCGATCTTCACGAGCGTCCGCTCATGTCCGCCGGAAGCCAACAGCCCTTGATGCATTCCAATCTGAATGACTTTCAGTTCGCGCTCGCATTGCAAGCGTATATCCGGATCGGCAAAGGTGAGCTGGGCGAAATAATCCTGACCGAAAATGGTCACATGCTGCTGCTGGATTTCAATCAGCTCCAGCGGAAAAGTATCGCACGAATCCTTGAGAAAAGCCGGCGTAAAGACCAGCGGCGCGGCGATGCGGTGCTTGCCCAGGCTGCTGCCTTCCAGCGCCAATCGCCGTAGCGTGTTTAAATCGTTGCCGCCAAATACCACCGCGCTGCGAACGGTATGGCGCTGGCGATCGAACGTCCCGGCGGCAGCCGCGGCATAGACCGTAAGCGCGAGCACTCGATCGCCGACCAGTTCTTGCAGCCGTGTCGCGTAGTGCTGGACCGGCGGGCGCAACGCTTCGCTCAATTTCTCCAAACCTTCCAGGGGCGCGCTCATGCGAGAATTGTAGTGCCATTCTGAATTCACGCCAGCCGACAAACACGGCTCGATCGCTCCGACGCCATTCGCGCGGCCGGCCCTTTTCGGTTGACTCGCTCGCAGCCTCACTTCACAATTGAGGCTGCGAGCCCCGACGATTGTCCCGGTGGTCGCGCCGGCGCGGCGCCCGTTGCCACCTTCCCCGACACCCCAAGCACGCGAGAAACCGATCATGTCCGAACATTTGGAAAGGCGCGAGTTTTTGCGTCAAGCCGTGTTAGCCGGCACGGCCACTTTGACGGCCGGCGCATTGGTTGTCCGACCGCACGCCGCCTTGGCCTCCCGCGGCCCCAACGAAAAGTTGAATCTGGGCTGCATCGGCGTCGCCAACAAGGGCGAAGACAATATCAACAACCTGGTCGGCGAAAATATCGTCGCGCTGTGCGACATCGATTCGATTCATCTGGGCAAAGCGTCAACCCGTTTTCCGCAGGCGAAAACTTACGTCGATTTTCGCCAACTGCTCGACCAGCCGAATCTGGACGCCGTGGTCGTTTCCACGCCCGACCACACGCATGCCGTTGCCACCGTCGCGGCGCTCAAGCGCGGCTTGGACGTGTATTGCGAAAAGCCGCTTGCCCATTCGGTCTATGAAGTCCGCCAAATGCGCTACCACGCCGCCCAGCAAAAGGCGGTCACTCAGATGGGCACCCAGATCCACGCCGGCGACAACTATCGCCGCGTGGTCGAGATCGTCAAGGCCGGCCAGATCGGCCCGGTAAATCGCGTGCACGTGTGGATGGGCGGAGCGATTCGCCCGGGCATCCGCGTCAAGGAGGGCACGCCGCCCTCGACCGTCAATTACGACTTGTGGGTCGGCCCGGCACCGATGCGGCCATTCCATCCGTCGCACTTCCATTTCAATTGGCGCTATTGGTGGGATTTCGGCGGCGGGACGCTGGCCGATTTCGGCTGCCACTACCTGGATCTCCCCTTCTGGGCTCTCGACCTGCGCTATCCCACTTCGGTGGAAGCCAAGGGAGAAAAGACGTCGCAGGGCGACAACGACGTGCCCGACAATATGCAGGTCGATTACCACTTTCCCGCGCGCGGCGATCAGCCCGCCGTGCACCTGACCTGGTATCACGGCGCTTGGAAGCCCGAGGGAGCGGACGCTTACGGCAAAACGTCGGCGGTGCTCTTCGAGGGCTCGCGCGGCCGGCTGCTAGCCGATTACGGCACGAGAAAACTGTTCACCAGCGACGGCGCCCAGCCCCAGCCGCCCGAGATGTCGATTCCCAACTCCATCGGCCATTGGAAAGAATGGGCCGCGGCTTGCAAATCGCGCGGGCCGACCACTTGCAACTTCGACTATTCCGGAGCTTTGGCCGAAGCGGTCCTGCTGGGCAACGTTTCGTACCGGGCCGGCGGACAAAAGCTGATGTGGGATGCCGAATCGCTCAAGGCGACCAACTGCTCCGATGCCGATCAGTTTATCAAGCGCCAATACCGGGCCGGCTGGACATTGTGAGGTAGAATGAATAATGAATTGGGTGCCGCCGGTCGCTTGCCGCGAGCGAATGGACAAAACCTATTGGCCGGCGCGACGCTAAGCCGCAAGCGGCGCTAGAACGTCGCGCGCACGTGGCACCCGAAATCGAATTTGGGGACACGTCTCCATGATCGTATCCTGGCTGCGGAAATGGCGGCGCAAAAAAATTCTCGCCACTCCGTTTCCGTCGGATTGGCTCGCGCATTTGAAACAAAACGTCGTCGCTTACGACCACCTGACGCCGCGCGAGCAGGCCAAATTGCGCGACGACCTGCGGGTCTTCATCGCTGAAAAAAACTGGGAGGGCTGCGCCGGGCTCGAACTTACCGATGAAATGAAAGTCACCATCGCAGGGCAAGCCTGCCTGATGGCGCTGGGACTCGAGGGCGATCCGTTCGCGTGCGTGCTTTCGATTCTCGTGTATCCAACCGGATACGCCGTGCCCCAAGAGCATTGGTACGAGGGCTGGTCGATTGCCGAAGAAGCAGCCCGCTTGGGCGAATCGTGGTATCGCGGACCGGTGATCTTGTCGTGGGCCGACGTGCGGCGCGACGCGCGACATCCGGGCGAAGGCCAAAATCTGGTGTGGCACGAATTTGCCCATCAGCTCGACATGCTCGATCGGAGCACCAACGGCACGCCGCCCTTGGCCGACCGCGAGCAACGTCGCCGCTGGCATGACGTCATGACCAGCGAATACGAGCAGTTAGTCACCGATGAGCGGGAAGGTCGCGCCACGCTTTTGGACACGTACGGCGCGACCAACGAAGCGGAGTTCTTCGCCGTGGCCACGGAGTGCTTTTTCGATTGCCCGATCCTGCTGCGTTCCCAGCACCCCAAGCTTTACGAACTGCTCGGCGAATACTACCGCCAAGATCCGGCAGCCCGCTGGAAACCGAGCGCGTAGCGGTCCGGCGATTTCCGGGCAAATGGTCCCCTCTCCTTTGGGAGAGGGTTAGGGTGAGGGGGGAACCGCCGCAACCCCTCATCCCGGCCTTCTCCCGCAAGGGGAGAAGGAGCATTACGACGACAGTCCCAGCACGCGGTTCATCCGATCCGCTACGTCGCGCAGCTCCTTCTCGCCGCCGCCGGAGACTTCCGATGTGGCCCAGCCATGATAGCCGATCTCATCCAGCGCCTTGAGCACCTCGGGCCAATCCTCGTCCCCCTCGCCGATCGGCACCCATTTGTACTTGTGGCTATATCCCTTGAAATCGAACTTCAACATGCGCTTGCCGAGCATGCGAATCCAGGTCGCCGGGGGCACGCCATACTTGACCATGTTGCTGACGTCGAAATACGCGCCGACCGTGGGCGTCTGGAAATCGTCGACATACTCGATGAGCTGCTGCGGCTTCGTGATGAAATCGTTCCACACCACCTCGATCGCGATCTTCACGCCGGCATCGGCGGCCTGCGGAATCACCTTGCGAATTTCTTCCTGCGAGCGGGCGTAGCACTGCTCATAGTTCTCGGTGTTCGGATTGCTCACCTTGCCGGGCACGAGCAGGACCGTGGTCGCGCCGTAGAGTCTTGCGTCGTTGATTGCCGTTCGCAAGCCTTCGACGCCCTTGGCCCGCACGGCCGGATCGGGATCCGACAGCCGGACGTTCCAATGAATCGAATCGATCACGCCGTGGATGACGATTCCCGTCTTGTCGCGGGCTCGTACCGCTTCTTCACGGTCGACATTGCTGGGGCTGTCGAACTCGACTCCCTCGAACCCGAGCGACTTGATCAAGTTGAACTTGTCCTCGATCGAGGCGCCGGGCACCTTGATCATGCCGAACTTGACCGCTTTTTTCAGACGGGGCGGCTTCGCTTCGGCAGCCCGGAGCGGCAATGACGAAAGCCTGGTTGCGGCCAGGGCCGTGCCGGCCAGCGTGGCGTGCAGAAAGTCACGGCGAGTGCGATGGTGCAAAGCGGTCATAGAAAAATTTCTCGCTTGATAGTCCGAATTTGAGCCAATCAAAACAGGTTCAGCGACAACGCTCTGCGCCCAAGTTCCGCGGGTCTCTCGGGCCTCTGAAGTTGGCAGATATGAGCAACAGGGCAATCACCAAAAAAATCAGCAATTCGAGGGGACCGAGGCCAAACATATTCGCCGCCCTTGTTCAGGGAGAGGCCGTGCGGCGACATTATAGCTTGGGCACGATGAGACGTACAACGAAACCCCCTTGAGCTTGGTGGAAGTCCGCATTTGGTCGTGTTAGACTTCTAAGCACATGCCGAGTTTTGATCTCCCTCCAAAAACTGCGGATATGCTCCCCGGAGATTTGCCATGAACCATCGCTATTGGACAACCTTCGTCGTGGCCGCGTGCATAACGATGCTCGCTGGTCCACTCGCCTGGGCCGATCCCCTGCCCGGCACGCGGCCGCTGGAAATCGAAGGTGATCTGGCCGAGCAGATGGTCTCGGGCATCGATCGCTTCTTGCTGCGCGAAACGGCCGAATCGATCGGCAAGCGTCCACGGCATTGGAAGCGCGACGGATCGTCGGCAGAAAAGTACGACAGCTCGGTCGCGCCGAACCGCGCCCACCTGGCCAAAATCATCGGGGCCATCGATCCGCGCGAAAAAATCACGGCCATCGAGTTCGTTGCCACCACCGCGCAGCCGGCACTCGTTGGGCGTGGCGAGAATTTCGAAGCCTTCGCGGTCCGCTGGCCGGTAGTGCGCGGAGTGCACAGCGAAGGACTGCTGCTGGCGCCTAAAAACGGGCGGGCCGTGGCCGACGTCGTCGCTCTGCCCGACGCCGATCAAACTCCCGAACAGTTGGCCGGCCTCGTGCCGGGAATTGCGCCGGAGTCGCAGTTCGCCCGCCGGTTAGCCGAAAGTGGCTGCCGGGTCATTATTCCCACGCTGATCGATCGCGCCGATACCTACTCCGCGATTGGCCCGAGGACCACGAATCAGCCTCAT